>WFRQ01000547.1 GCA_015486425.1 Deltaproteobacteria bacterium
CCCATATTGTGGGATCATCCCTGATGATTGACATAATTCCTGATACCGGCGCGGAAAGGATCGATCTGCCCCAGTGCGGAAACCATGGGGAATATGTTTTTGATCTGAAAACCATTCTGATCAATGAAGATTCGGCGCGATCCTGGAGCGCTGATACCTTTTATTCCATACAGTTTGATTTCCTTCGTTCCGGCAGCATCAAATGGCATGCACTGGCCACTGATTATACCAAAGACCTGGGATATAGGGATATCCCTCGATTTACCGCGCAGTGGAACAGAGGCGGCAAGATATACTGGAGGGGGCCTGCATATACCGGATATATAGTGCCTGTTTCCTGGCATATGGCCGGGCGCCCTGATACAGCGGCAACGTGTGCAGAGGTGATGAAGGCAGCCCAGGATGAATATGACTCAAGATATGGGGTGGAAAAGGGACCTTTCATGCCGGTTTATCTGCCATATTCACCGCTGGACTGCGCTGAATATGGGGAGCTTATACAGTTTGGATGGGAGGGCCCTGATGCTAATACAGAATGGGGGGGCTGGCAGTACAGGGCATTTGCGCAGATTGCACATTATTATGCAGTCTCTGATAATGCAGATGCAAAGGCCTGTTCTGAGGCATTTTATGCATGGGTAAAAGGCAAGGTGGATAGTGCAGGCGCTCTGCCATCTACATTTTACAAAGATAGCGGGTTTCAATCCACGCCCCCGCGTGGGGGGCGACTCCCGGGCTTGAAGTGTCGAAAACTCCGTACCCGGATTCGCAAAAAAGCGAAGCTATTTAAAATTGTAATGCCGGAATGAGCATTTGATAAGTAAAAAAATATCTGAAATTATAACTGACTGTTTTTAAAGATATATTCTTGATGTGCGAATCCCCCCTTGTTTTGTTGTCTGATAATGGTTCGCGGGATTCAAATTATCAGGCTTCCTTCCATATCAATGGATTTTTTGGCTCCTACGTGTTCCACTCTGTTACGCCAGTTTGAGCCAAGAAAATAAAACCTCAGGCTGTCAGCCTCAGGATCTATCTCATCAATAAGCCTTTGCCGCAAAACAGCCCATTGAGCAGGGTCAACAATACATTCAAATACAGAATATTGAACTCTCTGCCCATAATCCTCACACGCCTTTGCAACCCTGCGCAGACGTTTGCTGCCTCCATCATCACTGGTTTTCACATCATAGCTCACAAGTACAAACATAAACAGCATCCTTATCTGGAAAAAAATGGTGGATAACCGTCAATATCGCCCCTGAGAAATCGTGCGAGCAACAGCGCCTGAGCAAAAAAAAGCAGCCCGGTCGCCATCTTTTCCTGCAAAAAAGGATGCATAACCATGTCCTGCTTTCTTTTCTGCCAGGCGGCAAGCACGGTCTTGCGCGTTGCGTCATCCATCCTGACACCACCCCCTTCTGATACCTTGAATCCTTTTGATTTAACCTGACCAAGGTTAATCAGGGAGACAACGAATCTGTCCACCATTGGCCTGAATTCTTCCATGATGTCAAGAGCAAGCCCCATTCTCCCTGGACGATCCCTGTGCAGAAAACCTACTGCCGGATCAAGGCCAACACTCTCAAGGGCTGATCTGACATCGTGCATCATGATGGTATAAACAAAGGACAGCAGACAGTTTACCCTGTCCATGGGAGGACGTCTGCTGCGCTGCCTGAAAAAGAAATCTTTCTTGTTGCGCAGGATTAAATGGTCAAAAGCCTGAAAATATGAATGCGCGGCATCACCCTCAATGCCTCTTGTTTCATCAAGGGATTTTTGAACCTTTAACCCTTCGAGGGAGGCATTGAGATTGTCTATGGCTGCCTGCACCTCATCTTTTTTTATCTTGTCACCATGATCTCTCACAAGACGCTTCAAAACGTAGCGGCAGTTGGCTATCTTGGCTGTGATGAGCGAGGCGGAAAAAGCCGCACAGAAATCCGCGTCATCAGCATTGCGGTACTGGGTGCGGCGCAACAGCACATTTCCTGAGACAGGCCCTGTGACCCTGGCAAGGAAACGTCCATTTTCAGTAAGGAAGCTCACTGTTACATCCCGTTCCGCACAGAATCCCATGAGAAAGGGACTCATTGCCACATTACCAAAACAGACTATGCCATCCAGTGTGAGCAGGGGAAGGCGGAGCCGTTCCTTCTGGTCAATCTTGACCACAACAGTCTCGCCCTTTTTCGAAAGCCATGCCCCCTGAGTGGTCACAAAAAGGGTATTCAGGTGTTTCTTCATGAGGCAACCATCCTGGCAATATAATTTTTAACCCGTGATTTTTTCTGTACTGTCCTGGGAAGGCACACCTGAACAAAGGAGCAGTTGTCACACTTCCGATGATCGTATTCGGGTGGAGGTGTAATGCCCGAGTTGATCAATTCGTGCAGTGCCTGTGCCGTTTCCACAGTAAGCTCCCTGAGTCTGGCGTTAAAGGTAACAGGAGTGCGCCTGTGCTTTTTGCCATAGTACAGTGCGCCTTCAGGCACAGGTGTGTTCAGCATTTCTTCAAGGCAAATTGCCTGTGCGCAGAGTTGTACTTCATCAACCTGGTCTTTTTTAGGGCGTCCTCTCTTGTATTCAACAGGGAAGGGCTGCCATGGTCTGTCACTGCTCTCCCTGTGAAATTCCACAACATCTGCCATGCCCGTAAGCCCCAGCCGGTACGATTTTATATGAAGGCTGTACTCAACCCTTATATTTTTTCTGGATTCACTGCCCGCCTCATGTACACGTTCATGCATGATGCGGCCCTCTGCGGTAAACAGATTTTCCTGCCATAACTGTTCAATATGAATCAGGGCGCACTGCCTGGGACAGAAGAGAAAATGCTGCAGGGCCGAAATCATGAGCAGATCGTCTTCGGCAAACATCAATGGTCACCGGCTATCAGGTTGACTGTCAACCGCATCAGGATTTCCTTCTGCCCGGGATCGCTTGCTGCGATCAGCAGGGTCAGAGCCACCAGGGCATTGTTGGAAAACTGCCGCCGCGCCTGTAAACGGTTCTTATGCAGGAAAAGCAGGAATAAAAATGCCCCGATACGCTTGTTGCCGTCGCTGAAGGGGTGGTCCTTGATAATGAAGTAGAGAAGATGGGCCGCCTTCAGCGCCACGCCTGGATATAGATCGCGGCCGCCAAAGCCCTGGCCGACCGCGCCAAGGATGGC
>WFRQ01000548.1 GCA_015486425.1 Deltaproteobacteria bacterium
CAACCTACTCCATTACCGTTGTCAGGACAGCGGACCTGCGGCCCAGACTTACCCAGGGCATGGAATTTCTTCGCACCCTGGAACGCCCCCTGCCCAGTTCCATCAACTTTATCTCCGGGGCAAGCTCCACCGCAGACATCGAGCTGGTACCTGTCAAAGGCGTGCACGGGCCGCTTAAAATCGCTTATGTTATCGTAGATTGACAGTGGGAGAAAAAATGAAAAAATCCTACTTGACCACCGCAGAGGCAGTATCCAGCACCGGCTCTCGCATTTCCCTTCTTGGAAAAGGTTACCAATAGGTGACCAAAAATGAAAAGGGGTCACGGCTCATTTACCGTAACCCCTTAAAATTACTGGCGGGCAGTGCGGGATTCGAACCCACGGCCTTTGGCTCCGGAGGCCAACGCTCTATCCGGCTGAGCTAACTGCCCGTTAAAACGTATTTGTTAAAAATATATTAAAGTCCATGTCCAAGTCAACAGGACAGATGTGACTCGTTAAAGCTTTGAAACGATCTCATCCATGGCCTTTACAGTAGGCTGATCGTCATCGCTTTCCATAAAGACCTTTCCGAGATCGCCTGCCCTTGCCACTTCAGGGTCAAGTGGAATTGCCCCAAGGAAAGGAATGCCGGTCTCTTCTGCAAGTTTTTTGCCTGCCCCTGAGCCGAACACGTCAACCACATCCTTGCACTTGGGGCATACGAATCCGCTCATGTTTTCTATGACTCCGGCAATAGGGTTTCCCACCTTGTTGCAGAAGGTAATTGAACGGCGCACATCGTCAATTGCCACTCCCTGAGGTGTAGTGACCACCACTGCCTTTGCATCATCACCCAGTATCTGCAGCACGGAAAGCGGCTCATCTCCGGTTCCTGGAGGACAGTCAACCACAAGGTAATCAAGGTTGCCCCAGGCGACCTCTTCTATAAACTGCTTGATAAGGCTGCCCTTCACTGGCCCTCTCCAGATAACAGCTTCGTTATCGTCAGGCAGCAGGAATCCAAGTGACATGACCTTGAGGTTATCGTGCCATTTAACAGGAATCAGCCAGTGCTCCTTGAGGTCAGCGCGTTTGCCCTTGAGACCAAGAAGACGCGGGATACTGGGGCCGTGGACATCAACATCAAGCAGCCCTACCTTTTTGCCCTGCCTGGCAAGGGCCACGGCAATGTTTGCCGCAACGGTGCTTTTCCCAACACCACCTTTTCCGGAAAGAACAACCAGCTTGTTTTTTATATGATCAAGACAGGCCTTGTCCTCAGGGGGATTGCCTTTTGTCTTGCAGCCCTCAACTGCACACGTACTACACTTACTGCTCATCTTCTGCTTCTCCATGAATAGACGCCACTGCGTGCGGCGTGGTAATAATCAGGTTATCATTTAGTATATCTGCATGCTCTGAGATGCATTCTTGCAATGGCATTACAGGCCTGCAGCATGAAAGTTACCATGAAAATACGTAATTTCTCAATAAGTCCGTGCAAATTCTCCTGTATCTTCTTACAGGGTGCTGCAGATACAAGGCGGAGGACGCGTAGGCGTACTTCCTGTACTTCAAGTGTCTAATTCAAGCGTCAGGCAACGCCGTAGATGCGGTACCCTGTGAGCAGATACGAAAATACATTGAGCTTTCGCCTGCATTTTTCATAACAGGAGTGTTGCGCAGACTGGACGGTGCAACGTAAAAGTTTAAATGTCGAAAGGGTTATAACCCCAACATCGCATTTTAACAACCATTAAAAACAGTCAGAAACTTAAAGCTGAATCGAATGATCACAGGGTTTTTAAAAGGTAAAATATATAATGTACGAACATTCAGATAAAAAATCAGCCGTTATTCTTATCACATTAGTGGCTGCTGTCTATGTTATGGCCTTGTACCTTGCGTATGTAAGGGGGCTTACAAGCACGCTTGAAGGGGAATCTGCCATGACGGCAAGAGAATTCCTTCGCCTTGGAGACTGGACAGTCAACCACATGAACGGTCTGCCTGACTTTGACAAACCTTCATTTTTTTACTGGCTGATTGCTCTATCTTCTCTGTTTACCGCCGGGGTAAACGAAATTGCGGTGCGCATTCCATCTCTCCTGGCCTCTGCATCCATCATGTTCATGTTCAGGGCCTACAGAAAAGGCACAGATGACGCAGGTCTGTCCCTTCCACTGCTTGCGGCATTTATATTCATATCCTGTCCCAAGGTGTTCTGGATGACGCAGATAGGAAGGATGGATATGACACTGAACATGTTCTGCTTCGGAACCCTGACCCTGTTTGTCCTCTATATGCGTGAGATGCAGCCAAACCGCAGAAAATCTCTTTGCTACTGGTTTTTCTTTGTAACATCCTCGTTTGCAGTTCTTACAAAGGGGCCGGTTGGTGTGCTTGTCACATGGCCTCCGATATTTCTGTTTCTAGCTTTTTCAAAGCGATGGAAAGAGCTGAGGCGGTTTTTTATGGGCTGGGGCATTGCCCTGTTTCTATTGCTCACTCTGCCGTGGTACATCAATGCATGTATCTCCACTGACTATGAATTTTTCAGACATTTTTTCCTTGAAGAGAGTGTATCCCGTTTTGGGAATATATGGCATGGCATTGAATTCAAACAGTTCAACAGGTCATCATCGGGTATCTATCTGATTTACTTCTTTACAGGATTTTTCCCATGGAGCCTGATACTGCCTGTGGCGCTCTATGCATTTCTCAAGAAAAAAAAGGATACGCCATGGCTTAAATGGTTTCATATTAACCAGGACCATAAAATTCTCATGTACTATATGGCCTGGATATTTTTATTTTTTTCCGTGTGCGGAGTCAAAAGAAGTGACTATATTCTGCCACTCTATCCGGCTGCATCGGTCATTACTGCTGATTTCCTGAAAAGACTTCATGAAACGGAAGACTCACCGCTTCGCAGGTATTTTGCAGGTTTTTCAGTTACAATCCTGCATGTTCTTGCCGTGGTTTCAGGGCTGCTTATAACTGCATCCCTGATGCTTGCCATTGAACCTCTTCGAAATCTTGCTGCAGGCCTGGTGCCGGTGCGGGTTGGCTCTCATTTTGCCTGGTTTGGTTCAAATTTTTCAGTTGTTTTCGTGTTTTCTTTTATTTCCGTTGGATTATTCCTCTGGTCGTTTCGTATATTTCGCAATGGTGAAACATTTTCAAGATACCTCCTGCTGCTTGCATGCGCCATTACTGCTACATGGATATTTGCCGCAGGCACAGTGCTTGCATTCATAGATAACTGCAAGGACATGAGACCGTGGTGTGAAAAAATTGACAGGATAATTGACAACGCGCCTCTTTATTCATATCACTTTTATGATGAGGAATGTGCCTTTTATCTTGACAGACCGACCATTCCAAAGACGGGCAATGAAGCACTTGGAAAACTGCTGACCAGTAAAGATAAAAGAATTTTCGTCATGCTCAGGCAGAAGGATATGAAAAAACTTGAGGAAAAGGGAGTTGTAATTCCCTGGATTCTGAAACCTGACAGTTTGTGCTGGAGACCGCTGTATCTCATTTCAAACCTTGCAAAGTATCCATCTGCCTCATTGCCGTCTCAATACATTAAAACCAATGACAAAAATACTGGCGTCCCTGCAAACTGATTCTGTTTAACGCTATTAAATGATTATGAAAATCTACCATCAAAGATATTTTCCCATGCTCTGCATCTGCGCAGGCCTGCTCTTTTGCTGCGGTTTTTTTCTTTTCGCCAGTCATAATGTCTCTGAACCGCAAGAGACAGTAACACTTACCCTGAAAAAGCATGATGCAGGCATTTCCCATGATGATGAGAATACAGTCCATAAGCAGGAAAGTCAGCAGACATCCCCGGCACTTTCTGCAGGAATACCGCATGGCAGCACACATTCTGCTGAAGATATCCTCCGGCATGAGGAATCAGGCGGCGCAGACATTGTAAAGGATGAATGGCAGATGAGATTTCGTACTGCTGAAGAGCTGGAAGCCTTTCTTCAGTCTGCAGTATTTGCCAGTGACATAACTGTTATGGACAGTGATTATACCCTGCTTGCCGCAAGAATAAGGGCTGAAAGTCCCGGGGCTGTTGAAGCGCTTCTTCGAAACACTGATACACCTCCAATAGAGATTGGAAATAATTACTGGTTCAATGTTCCGTCTCCGTCTCCGTCTCCATCTCCAGGCCCCGGTCCCGCTTTCCCTTCATCTGCCTTTGCGCCTGTAGGGGCAGGGGGACTTTCTGCCCTGGGAATTGATGGTTCAAATGCCTTATGGGGAGAGGGCGTGACAGTTGCACTGGTGGATTCCGGTATCAGAGACACTGTACTGA
>WFRQ01000549.1 GCA_015486425.1 Deltaproteobacteria bacterium
GAAATCAGGGGGCACAGGCGCACCTATATTGGCGCGCTTCCAGGCAAGATTATTCAGTCCATCAAAAAGGCAAAATCCAGTAATCCTGTATTCTGCCTGGACGAGGTGGACAAGATGAGCTCGGATTTCAGAGGAGACCCTGCATCAGCCCTGCTTGAGGTGCTTGACCCTGAACAGAATTTTGCCTTTAACGATCACTACCTTGACCTTGACTATGATCTCTCGTCGGTGCTGTTCATCACAACAGCCAACGCGCTTCATACCATCCCCCTGCCTCTGAGGGACAGGATGGAAATCATAGAGCTTCCTGGTTATACAGAAGAAGAAAAGCAGGAAATAGCAAAGGGCTACCTGATACCTCGTCAGCTTGAGGCGCATGGGTTGAAGCCCGGCCAGATGCAGATTACCAGCGGGGCTCTGACTGATATCATCCACCACTATACCAGGGAAGCAGGTGTCCGAAGCCTTGAAAGATGCATAGCAGCACTGTGCCGCAAGGCTGCCCGGAACATCGTCAAGGACAAAAACAGTGATAAGGTGATAAAAATCGGCAGGCAGTCTCTGCAGAAGAATCTTGGAGTAGCAAAATTCCGCCAGAGTCAGACAGAGAAAAAGGATTTTGTAGGTGTGGTCACCGGTCTTGCATGGACTGAGACAGGAGGCACGCTCCTTCAGATTGAGACTGCCATAATGCCAGGCAAGGGTAGCCTGACCATAACAGGCAAACTGGGAGACGTGATGCAGGAATCCGTGCAGGCAGCCATGAGCTATGTACGCTCACGGGCCCATCAGTTCGGTCTCCCATGGGATTTCTACCAGAAGGTGGACATACACGTACACGTACCGGAAGGAGCAATCCCCAAGGATGGCCCATCTGCCGGCATAACCATTGCCACTTCCATTGTTTCAGCCCTGCTGAAGATACCGGTGCGGCACGACATTGCCATGACAGGTGAGATAACACTGCGGGGCCGGGTACTGCCCATTGGCGGGTTGAAGGAAAAACTCCTTGCGGCACGCAGGGGTGACATTGCCAACGTACTGATACCTGCGGAAAATGAGAAGGACCTGAAAGAGATATCCTCCAAGCTCATCCGGACCCTGAATGTGCAGCCTGTTGAACATATTGATCAGGTGCTGCCCCTTGCCCTTGCCATGTCAGATGCGGACAAGCTGTTTACCGGCATGGAATCAGTGGAAGCGCCTGACTGGTTCAAACTCCCTGCCGAGGATATAAAAGAGCCACCGCCTGCGGCCCACTGAAAAAAAACATGAAGGAAAATTCCAGAAAAGAGTGGTTTACCGTGAGGACCCAGTCCATGAAGGAGCCTCTGGCAATGCTTCATTATCAGCGTCAGGGTTACGAGGTCTGGTTTCCCCGTGTACGAAAGACTGTTCGCCACGCACGGCGTATAAAAAAGGTACTCAGGCCCCTGTTTCCTGGCTATCTCTTTCTGCATCTTGCGCCTGAGGAGAGGAACTGGATCAGCATTGCATCCACAATAGGGGCCATCGGTCCGGTACGCTTCGGAGACTTCTATCCCCCTGTTCCTGAATGGCTCATACAGGAACTTAAAAACAGGGAGGCGGAAGAGGGATTCATCCCCATGCCTTTCGAAGACTCTCTTGGCATTAAACCAGGCGACAGGATTACCGTGCAGGGTGAAAATGACACTGAGATTCAGGGGATTTTTCAGTGTCTCAAAGGTACTGACAGGGCGCTGATCCTTATTGATATATTAAAGAGAGAGGTGCCCTCCGAGGTGCCGCTTGCCACTATCAGGGCTGCCTGATGTACGAAAAATTCTTCGGTTTCAAAGAAAAACCATTCTCCATTATCCCTGACGCCTCGTATTTCTACCAGAGCAGGCAGCACAGGCTGGCCCTTGCACAGCTTGAATACGGCCTGCTGAACCGGGTAGGTTTCATTGTAATAAGCGGCGATATCGGCACGGGAAAGACTACGCTTATCAGGACACTGCTCTCCAAACTTGACTCTGATGTAAATGTTGCCAGTATATTCAACACTACTGTAAATCCCCAGGAATTCCTCGATCTTGTAATAAGAGAATTCGGTCTTGACCCTGGCAGGGGCAACCAGTCAGACAAACTGGACATTCTCAAGCAGTACCTTACCGAGCGGCATGAACAGGGCCGCAAATCACTCCTCATTATAGATGAGGCGCAGAATCTCAGCATTGAAACTCTCGAGGAGATACGCCTGCTCTCCAACATGGAGAAGGACAAGGAGTACCTGCTGCACATCGTACTGGTAGGACAGACCGAGGTACGTGAAAAGCTCATGCATCCGGCCCTTAACCAGCTCGCCCAGCGTATCGCAGTACATTACAATCTTGCGCCTCTAAGCGAGGATGAAACAGAAAATTACATAATGTACAGGCTGCAGACAGCAGCGGAAGGTAAAGAACCCGGCGTGGTCTTTGCCCGTGAGGCCATAAAGGCGATTTACACGCACACAAACGGTATCCCCCGTCTTATCAATGTGCTGTGTGATCTGTGCCTTGTATATGCATACGCTGATGAGCTCAGGGGCATAAACCTGCAGGTGGTGGAGGACGTTGTAAAAAACCAGGAGGCCAGCGGGTTTTCATCGCTCTTTACCGCACGTACAGGTGACTCAGTCAGTGAAAGCAGCATGCCTTCGCTCTCATCCCAGGACAGCACAGCCGCAGCTTCACTGCAGAATGAGGCAATACGTATTCTGGAAGCCAAGGTAGCAGACCTGCAGAGCGGTCTTATAGCCGTGAACCGGACAGTACAGGATTTTCTGCTTGAGCACAGCGGAAGGCTCTCCCGAAGTCAGGAGCAGCAGGAAGAGGCTCTGAACAGGGCCATCGATGTACAGAAGGTGGAAATTGAACGTCTGAAGGCGGAACGTAAGGATCTGTTGAAGCGTATCTATGAACTTTCAAGCCAGGTAAAGGAACAGGAAAAGACCGCATCAGATAAACCCTCGAGCCCGGCACAAGTTAAAACACAGTCTGTGTCACCCTCTTCAGTCTCAAATATCCAGCAACAGGCTTCCCCCTCTTCAGCCCCTGACTCAGAGGCAAAACAGACCATCTCCAGA
>WFRQ01000550.1 GCA_015486425.1 Deltaproteobacteria bacterium
AGATCCCGGGTACCCTGAAAATGCACCACGTGATTTCCCCTGGTCCTTCCCTGCATGTCAAGGCTGCTGCCCTTTCCCCTTGCTTCCACAAGGATTTCCACCTGACGGTGTTCAAGCATGGCATACCGCTCCAGGCCTATTTTTTCCTGCAGCTTTAATACAGCCTCGATCCTGCGTGTCTTGGTCTCCTCTGGTATCTGGTCATGAAACCTTGAGGCCGGGGTGCCGGGGCGGGGTGAATACTTGAATACAAATAACTGATCATATCTCACTTCTTCAAGGAGCGACATGGTCTGCTCAAAATCCTCTTCAGTCTCCCCTGGGAAACCCACGATGAGGTCAGTGGTAAGAGTAATCTCAGGACAGATTGATTTCAACATGGCAACCTTTTCCATGTATTCCTCCCGTGAGTAATGCCTGTTCATGCGTCTGAGAACCGGCGTAGCGCCTGACTGTACCGGAAGGTGGATATGCTCGCACAGGCTTGGAAGCCTTCGGTAGCAGAGGCATGTAGCCTCGTCAAGGTCTCTTGGGTGGCTTGTGGTAAAACGCAGCCTTTCCACCCCTTTGACAGAGTCAGCCATTTCCATAAGTTCAGCAAAGCCTGCATGCCCCTTGAGCCTTTTGCCCTGTGCTTTCATGCCGTAGGAATTTACATTCTGGCCAAGAAGAATAATTTCCCTTGCCCCGTGTTCAACCGCCTTGCGAATTTCCAGTATTATATCCTCAGGCGGTCTGCTTATCTCCCTTCCCCGGACTGTGGGCACAATGCAGTAGGTACAGAAGTTGTCACATCCCTGCATTATGGTGACAGAGGCCCTGACAGGATTTTCAGGAGGTTCAGGTGACGGAACAACAGGTATTGAAAACTGCGGGTCCAGTCTGTTCAGACACACTTTTTTACCTGTGGATACAGCCTGGTTCACAAGCTCAGGAAGGCTGTAGATACCCTGCGGGCCAAGCACTATATCAACGTATGGCATACGTTCAAGCAGTCTTTTACCCTCCTGTTGGGCAACACATCCTGTTACTGCGATTTTAAGCTGGGGATTTTTCTTCTTGAAGCTGCGATAGCGTCCTGCAAGGCTGTAAAGTTTGTTTTCAGCCTTTTCCCTGATGGAGCATGTGTTAATGATAATCAGGTCTGCCTCTTCAGGGGAAGTGACAGGTTCATGTGTGGCGTGCAGCAGCCTTCCCATTGTCAGGGAATCATAATCGTTCATCTGGCAGCCAAAGGTTGCTATGTAGAGTTTCTTGCGCATTTGAGTTCAGATGGTTTTTTTTACAGTAACCTCGTGCGAGCGACTGCTCAATTCAGGAGTAAAAATCCATGTTGTTCTTTATGCCTAATTTTGAAACGCTCAATTTGTGGAATTTTCATGTAAGAGGTTGTTATCCCGATATCGGATAACATGATATGGATAACAGCCGAGGGGAAGATAATGCATGGAGCGGAAAAAAGCTACATGGGCTGTAATTATTCATGCAGCATATGAAATGATGAGCAGACTTCTACCTGGATTAACATCAGGTTTTCATTGGCCGTTTTTCACGCTTCCAGGGAAACAGCATGTTCACTTTATGCGCTCCCACTCCATAGCTGAAATATTTCTCTCATCTTTATCAAAGGTGATGCCGGCAATTATTATTTCTTTGCCTGTATCCATATATTTTTCAAAGTATTTTTTTTCTCTTACCTGTTTCAGGGGATTTTCATCCATGACCTTGAATTCGAAGATATAAATTTTGTTTCCCATGAGTACTGTAAAGTCAATCCTGCCCCTGTTGGTGATGTCTTCAGGTATGATTTTAAGGCCAAGGCTTGCAATGCAGGCATAAAATACACTGGCGTAATACCCTTCATACTTGCAAATATTGTTGTTGGTAAAGTGTGTATAGGGAATGCCTGCATAGAGGGCATGCAGGGTTTGCTTGAATAGTTCAAGGTCACCTGAGGCAAGAGATAGGTAAAGCCTGTTCTTGATCTCCATTTTGAAGGAAGAATCAGAAAGAAGGTCCATTATCATATCATTAAATGATATCTGGACTTCCCTGTTAGGTATCCGCAGCCTGTATTCTAGCCCTTCAAACAGGGCTTCTTCAATGGAATCAAGTGTCAGGTATCCACTCTGAAAGAGTATTGGCTCAATGCGCAGTTTTTCAATGTCAAAGCTGTCAACGAGGGCCTGGTTGGATACAAGG
>WFRQ01000551.1 GCA_015486425.1 Deltaproteobacteria bacterium
CAAACATGCTGTCCAGAGCTGAATCAAATCCATGGAAAGAGCTGTCATCCTGTGATGTCTGCATGTCCGAAGATGCATCTGCCGGAACAGTTTCCGCAACCTGTTCCTGAGCGGAGTGTTCGAAATCCAGGTCTTCAAACATATCATTCATGGACTCAAACGCATCAGGTATGGCTTCTGCATCCTGACCTTCATCCACTTTGGTTTCAGAAACGGACACATTTTCCTCAAGGCTTTCCCCTTCCTCAGCCTCCATTCCTCCAACAGGCTCAATATAATTTTCAAGCCCCGGAAGCATTGCGCAGAAACGGGCCCAGAGCCTTCTGAGCGGCTCTCCGTTAAAAGGCTGTTCCTCTGTGATTGAGGAAAGGGCCTCTACCAGCCGCTCATCCCACTCTTCAAGCAGGGAAACCACATCGTGATAATCCATGTAATGGGCAGAGGCCGTGAGTTTTTCCACAGCAGCCCTGCATGATTCAAGCCACTGGTTGTCGGGCTCTGCCGGGATATTGGCAAGAGCCCTGCCCTCTTCCTGTACAAATTCAAGAAAAATACGATAGAGCTCCTCATCTTCCTCACCTGCCAACCCGATGCTGTCAGCAGGCTCTGCCTCTGATGAGGCAAACCCTTCACCAAGATGGGTGCTGAACAGGGGACGGAGGCGACCAAGAAGCCCCTGGAGCCCGCTTTCATCCACAGTCCCGTCATTATCTGCGTCCAGGAATTTTGCAGTTTCCTCTTCAAGCCCGGATAGCAGGGCATCTATGCCTATATAGTTGGTAACCCTTACCATATCCCGGAGGATTTCCTGCACCACACCCTTTTCAACCGGAGCTTCCAGCTTTTCAAGCTGCTGCATCCTGCTTCCAAGCTCCTCGGAAAAGATTGCAAGCAGTTCCGCATCATCGTCAGGCTCAGAAGGCACTGACCCTGTATCCGTACCCTGAGCAGGGGCCGCACCTGTATCCCGTTGCTCTGTGCCCTGTTCATCTCCGGCGGGCTTTCCGGAAATTACCGCCTCTAATTCCTGTATGATATCGTCTATGCCGCTTTTTTCCTCATGGTCCTGAGAAACCTCGCGCACAAGCTGTTTTACCCTGTCAAGGCCATCAAACAGGACATTCATGGCATTTTCATCAAGAGGTACCTCACCCTGCCGCACAAGATCAAACAGGTTTTCCATGCGGTGTGAGAGTGTTGCCGTGTTTTCCAGGCCCATGTAGTTTGCTGCTCCCTTGATGCTGTGCATGTTCCTGAAACAGTCATTAAGCAGGGAACTGTTTTCCGGGTCCTGCTCCAGCAGAAGGAGGTTGGGCTCCAGTTCCTGCATGTTCTCTTCAGCCTCTACAACAAAATCCTGCCACATTTCCTGGTCTATGCCGCTCATATTTCCTCCTGCTTCACTGTCTCGTTTATAAGTTCCACAAGGCGGTCATGCTCTTTTTTCCCAAGAAAACCCACTGCGCCCAGCTCCCTTGCCCTCTCTATCACTTTTTCGTCTTCCACCATGCTCATGAATATGACACTTGCCTGCGGATCAAAATCACGTATCATCTCAGCCCCGGCAATACCGTCAGTGCCCCTCATGGTTATGTCCATAATAACCACCTGGGGCCTCTGCTCCCTGTATGCCTCAAACCCCTCAGAGCCGTCACTGGCCTGACCTGTGACTGTATGCCCTGCGCTTTCAACTGCCTTTGCGATGCGTTTTCGCATAAAACTCGAATCATCAACTATAAGAACTGTGGCCACGGTACCACCTCCTGTGCCACCTCATGCCGGTGCACTGCCGCTGCCGGAGATACCGGCTGCTGTCTCTGCTATTTTTTCCGGTTCCGCATACACAAAATCCGGATACTGCTGCCTTATCTCCTCAAGTTCATCTGGAAGCAGACTTGAAGAGGGCTCCTGAACCATAATTGCCGCGCCTTTATCCCTGGCCTCGCCAAGCGCGCTGCCCAGACCTGCGCCTGCGCCGCTGAGAACAATGACCTGAAGCCCGGGGCCAAAGGCATGGGCCGCAGAGTTCAAAAGAGAGACTGCGTCAAATTCAGCTCCTTCCTGCCCTGCTGCGGATACAGCGGCGCCGTCATTGTCTGATATTATGCCAATTGGTACGTCCCAGCCTGCAACCCAGCACTGTCTGCTTAAAAGCGGTGCGCCATGACTCAGGGGAAGGACTGTTATCCTTGTAAAATCATTCATGTAATCAGCAAAAAAATCCAGCAGTTCCTGTCCCATCTCCTGGCACAGCAGCACAGCAGTGTCATCCCTGCACTCCATTGCCGGCAGGACCTTCTGTATCTCAAGAAGCCCGCCCATGCCCCCGAGAATCAGCACAAGCCTTGTAGCAGGAAGCCCTGGTGACATGCTGGCATCAACCTTCCTCGGTGTCCTTGCCCTCCTGACATTTGAAAGGCGGAGGTTGCGCACCACTGACATAAGCCTGCCAATCCTGTGAGAGACCGTGTCCCAGGACTGATTCACCCCGGGTTTGACAATGAAATCCACGGCTCCAAGTCTGAAATAATCCATTACCCTGGGGAAACTCTCCCTGTTAATGCCGCTGAACAGCGCAACAGGGCAGGGAGATCGGACCATTATGTGTTTAAGCGCCAGGTCTCCTCCCATTACAGGCATGTTGATATCAAGCGTGATAAGGTCAGG
>WFRQ01000552.1 GCA_015486425.1 Deltaproteobacteria bacterium
CAGTATTTATAAAAACCCCGGCTGTTACCGGCACAAGCACAATCTTCAGGATGGAAAGAAACATGCTTGCAGCAGGCACCGGCACGGTCTGACCGGCATACAGCCATGTCAGAAACGGGGTTGCCGCAACAGAGAGTATTGTGGAACATGCAGTAAGGGTGATGGAGAGCGCCACATCTCCCTCTGCAAGAAAACAGATAACATTTGAAGCAGTACCTCCGGGACATGCCCCTGTTAGAACCATGCCAGCCATGAGAGCAGGAGGCAGGTGAAGCGCCATTGAGATAACCCAGGCGGACAGGGGCATGAACAGGTACTGAAGCCCTACCCCCACAGTGACAGCGCGTGGCTTTCTTGCCACTTCGGCAAAATCCTGCATGGTGAGAGTCATGCCCATGCTGAGCATTATTACGCCAAGCAGAGGAACAATGGCAGGCCTTGCCTGAACAAACGGCCCTGGCCACAGGCAGGCGGCGCCTGCAGCCGCTATGGCCCAGAGCGGAAACAGTGATGTAAGAAATCTGCAAATCATGCCATTTCAGTCGTGTCTGCGCATAACCATCAGAGATATAGCCATACTGCAAACCATGCCATAATGGGGATCATAAGTGCCGCTGTGCCAAGCACTCTGTCTGTTTTTCTGCCTGGAAGCCCCTTTACCTGCACTGTGAACCCTGCTACCGCCCCGAAGAACACACCTGAAATAAACCCGCAGGCATGAGCTCCGAGATCAGTATGCTCCCCGGCGCTTCCTGTAAATCCGAGAAGAGCAATGCCTGCGCCAAGAGGCAGTGCAAAACGCCTGATGCCTGCGGCCCTTTCCCTGACTGCCCTGAATGCAGTAACCACGCCTGTGAGGCCGAAAATGGCAGTGGAACTTCCCACCGACATGTGTGAGCCAGGCTGAATGGCTGCATTCAAGAGGTTACCGGCCACACCTGACATAACTGTGAGAAACCATGCCAGCCCGCTTCCCATATAGTTGCAGGCATGCACCATTATGAAGCCCCCTATGAGCATGTTTCCAAGAAGGTGGGCAGGGCCGGTGTGAAGTGTCAGGGCCGTGGCTGCCCTCCACCACTCTCCGTGCATAATCTTCCCTGCCCATGCTGCCCCTGCCTCTGTGGCCCTGTGAAATTCAGGGGAGAGCGTGGCCCCCATGACGGCTGTAAGCATAAGAAGAATCCATGCGTTCTTTTCCGTACTGCTTTCCTGATGCGTGGCAGCCGGAGGTGGCGGCGGCCAGTTACGATTTTCATGTTCATAGGCCCGTATCTCAAAAATGGCCCTGAGACAAAAATCATCTTCAACTTCTATGGCGAAGCCCGCATCAGCAGAAGAGACCACATGGGGTATGCGGCAGGCAGTCAGCACCAGGGACCATTCAGACGCCTGCCTGTTGCTGCTGGCGTGAAGGAGACACGGAGGAGAAGATACCTCCCTGTTGTCACTACTGTGACTGCCCTGCTCCTCAGGCCTCATGCCTACTGCAGAAATCCCCTGATGATCCTGTTCACTGCCTGGTCATAATCCATTCCCAGGGTCATTAGCTTCAGAAGCTGGTCATTGGCAATCTTGCCAATGGCTGCCTCGTGTGTAAGCTCTGCATCTGGATGCAGACTTTTAAGGGCAGGAATAGTCTCGTTGGTCCCGTTGTCCATGACAATGGCGTCGCATTCAAGATGGCCGTAACACCTGGCACGTGCCTCAATGGTTGCATAAAAGTCCTGGTTCGAGTCCCCCTTTATCACAGAACGGGATATGAGTTCACACCTGCTGTCAGTACCTTCAAGGACAATGGTATTGCGGGACTCTGCCTCCTGTACGCCGTCTGTCATCACCCTCTCGGTAATGAGCAGTGAAGCCCTTGGGCCAAGAACAGCCTCGTTAAGGCGTTTGGCAATATCCACGCCTCCCATCTGCGTAAGCTCCATTTCAGCCTGGGAACCCTCATCCATGAAAACCCTGGTGGTGGGGCTCAGTGTACGTTTTCCGCGCCCCGGGCCTGATGCAAAGTGCTTTTCCACGTATCTGACTCTTGAATTCTTCTCAAGCCTGAATTCATGCACGCCTGCATGACCCTCGGGCTCTTCAGAGCCGCAGTGAATACCGCAACCTGCAATAATGGTAACATCCGCGTCTTCTCCTATTATGAAGCGGTTATATACCACATCCATGAGCCCGGCCTTGCTGAGGATAACAGGGATATGCACGGATTCATCTTT
Organism: Deltaproteobacteria bacterium; assembly: GCA_015486425.1. Classification (GTDB taxonomy): domain Bacteria; phylum Desulfobacterota; class Dissulfuribacteria; order Dissulfuribacterales; family QOAL01; genus S144-17. The sequence continues at coordinate 2,226 of WFRQ01000552.1, forward strand.
TGTGCCTGGCTTGATCACGATGTCAATACCGTGCTTCTCCTCGTTGGTAATAATATCTATGTTGGCAGTCACTTCCCTTGAGAGAAGCTCGCCGTTTTTTCTTATATTATACGCCCCTTTGGGAATAGCCTCCAGATCGGCTACTGCCTTTAGAAGTTCCTTATCTATGGCATCTAACATCGAATTCTCCTTTGCACAGATCCTTCCAGTTACAGAAGTCCATGTCCGCAAGCACTGGCCTTATGGCGCTGAAGCCACCTGTCTGATCAATTTTTCCGTCCCTTATCAGGATTACCTCGTCAGCAGCCTCGAGAAATTTTTCATTATGGCTCACTACTATTGTGGTAACGCCCTTTTCCTGCTGCTCTTTTTTAAGCAGATCAACCATGGGGCCTATGGTCCAGAGATCAATACCAGTGTCAGGCTCGTCATAAATGGCAAGTCTGGGATTTCTGGCAATGGTTGTTGCAAGCTCTATCTTCTTTATCTCACCGCCTGACAGCTTTGTGTCCACCTGCTTGTCAAGAAAATCCAACGAACAGATGCCGACTCTTGTAAGAATGCGTACAAGAACATCTTCTTCGGACGTACCTGCCGCAATGGAAAGAAGATCACGAAATGTCATTCCCTTGAACCTGGCCGGATGCTGGAAGCTGAAAGCAATGCCAGCTCTTGCCCGGTCCGTGATGCTCATTTCCGTAATGTCCTTGCCCTCAAACGTGATGGTGCCTGAGGTGATGGGATTGATACCCATCACAAGTTTTGAAAGAGTGGTCTTGCCACTGCCATTGGGACCGGTAATGGCATAGAACCTGCCCTTTTCAAATGTGCAGGTTATGCCCCTGATAATTTCTTTTTTTTCAGGCTGTCCCTTTTCATCCTCGGTGTCTATGGAAAAGGTTATATTATCAAGATGAAGCATTGGTTTTCTCCATTTTCAACATGGTGGTATGGGCTCCTGTTGCCCTGTGCTACAGATTAACTGCTGTTTTCATGTACTTCCAGCATACTTTATATTCTCTGCAATTCAAATCTTTTTTATCCTGTTACCCCGTGACTTTCAGTATCAAGAGCTATGAGACAACCTCAATTTAGCGTTTCAAAATAGGGAATGCTCCCTCCTGGAATGCTTAAATCAGGGATATTTTATTGAATCCATATTCATCATGGTGTAAAAAAACTGTTCATAAACTGTGATATGCAGGCATGCAGTGCCTGTTTCAGACCTGGCCCGCTTCATGGGGAGAAGTTGGGGGCTGTAATCCGGGCCGGGGAGTGATGAGGTACAGCTTCTCTTGGAGCAGTGCATATATAAGGCTGCCTGCACAGGAAATTCATTAACGGGAGGGAGTTATGAAATTTTTGCAAGGGTTGAAGTATATGGGAATCATGCTGGCCGGGTTTATGATGCTGTTTTTGCTGATCCCGTCAGGGGTTATGGCAGGAGGCGGCCAGCATTATCCTAACGGTGCCGAGGCATTCATGCCTGGCGCAGCGCCGCCGCCAGGTCTTACCATGATTAATTATTTTTACTGGGGACATGCGGAAGACCTGAAAGATGATAATGGAGATACAACAAAATTTCCATCAACCGGTAAGGATGCCCTGAACAGAGTGGATGTTGTGGGGGATATTATCCGCCTGATCTGGATATCCAAGTTTCAGATGCTCGGTGGCAATTACGGTCAGCACATGTTTGTGGGGTTGCTTTACACCGGCTCTAATTTTAATGACAACGTCAGTCCTGACCTGAGTGAATCATTTTATGATTTTAATTCACCATTTATCATATACTCACCATTTCTCATGACCTGGCACCTGATGAAGGGAACACTGCACATAGCTTCAAGTCTGTCAGATATTTACATTCCCTTTGATAATGAAGATGAAAATAACCCCACATCCGTAGGGTCCAACTTCTGGACATTTGAGCCTGTTCTGGCAGTTACCTGGATGCCCA
>WFRQ01000553.1 GCA_015486425.1 Deltaproteobacteria bacterium
AAAGTTAGCTCAAAGCTCAAAGTCGGAAGCTGAAAGCAAACATGGCTTCCTTTACTTTGAGCCTTGAGCTTTCAGCTTTGAGCTATTTTCACGGTAAATTTAGCCCGTCTTTCGCTTGCATTTTTTTATCTGTTTGGCACTGCACAGGCGGAGCACATGAAACGCTCAATCCATGTGCAAGTTGTGGTGAGAATAGCTCAAAGCTGAAAGCTGAAAATTCAAGGTAGAAGATATGACTTTCAGTCCTTGCCCTGCGAGTTTTAGACTTTGGGCTTTATCTTCAGGGGAATGGTTGGTTTGGAAACGATTGCTGCATTGGCAGTAATGCAGCTTTAACACAGAGGGACTTAAGATGCTTAGCCAGGAAGAACTGGACAAATTGCTGGAAGAAGAGGGTTCCAGCCCTTCAAAGGACGCAGGAGACGATGCCTCAGGTGCCCAGCAAGAAAGTACTGCCGAGGCCACGGGACCCATTGACCAGGATGATATTGACAGCCTCCTTGACCAGGGCGTCGATGAGGCGGAGGCTGATGACAAGGGCACGTCAGATGATCTTGACTGGGGTGATGCATTTGCAGAGGCAGCGGCAGGTGGGGATGCCGCTGCTGCAAAGGCGGTTTCAGATGGTGCGGTCACAGGCCCGGAACCCGGTACAGCACAGGATCAGTCAGGGGCCGCTGCTGCATCATTCAGTGAATTCAGCCGGGATGATACTGTTATTGCAGGGGAACAGCGTGACAATCTTGATTTCATTCTGGAGCTGCCCCTTGAGATATCAGTAGAGCTTGGCAGGAAGAAAATACAGATAAAGGATCTGCTGAAACTTGGTCAGGGATCTGTGGTGGAGCTCAACAAGATGGCAGGCGAGCCTGCTGAGATATATGTGAACCACAAGCTTATGGCCAAGGGAGAGGTGGTTGTGGTTAATGAGAAATTCGGGGTGAAGCTTTCTGAGATAATCAGTCAGGCTGACAGGGTTAAATCCCTTGGTTGAGTTTTCTATTGTTGATAACTGATGGATGCCGGCATCTACATAAGAATGATCGGGGCCATGGCAATGGTGCTTGGCCTGCTGCTTATCCTGTTTTTCTGCCTTAAAAAGTGGGGCCGTGTGGTGCAGGGCAGGGGAGGAGGCGTGATTGAGGTGCTTGAGACCAGGATGGTGATGCCAAGGCGCCATATCTGCCTGGTCAGGGTTGGAACAAGGGTAATGGTGCTTGCCAGTTCGGAAAAGGGATTTGACTACCTCGGGGATATTGAACAGGAAGATACACAGGTGTCCGTACCGGAAACCATAGAGACAAAACGCGGGGCAGAAAGTGTCTGAACAGGGGATTACATACAGGTCAGGCAGACGACACAGGAAAGGTGGCCGCAGGTTTTTGCGCTTTTCAGCAGCATTGGCACCTGTATTTCTGCTCCTTGCCGCAGGAAACGCCGCTGGGGTTACATTGCCAACCGTAAGTTTCGGCCTGGAGAATTCGGACAGCCCTGATAAGGTTGCCACAGGCCTTGTGATTGTGGCACTTCTTACCATTCTCTCCATTGCACCATCCATACTCCTGATGATGACCTCTTTTACAAGGATTATTGTGGTGTTCGGCTTTCTGCGTCAGGCTGTTGGCACCCAGCAGGCCCCTCCGAACCAGATACTCATTGGTCTTGCCCTTTTTCTCACCTTTTTCATAATGGCGCCGGTATGGAGGCAGGCTGACAAGACGGCCATTGAACCCTATCTCAATGAGGAAATCTCTTTCAAGGAGGCCATGGAGCGGGTGCAGGTGCCTGTGCGTGAGTTCATGTTCCGCCAGACCAGGGAGGCAGACCTTGCGCTCTTTGCAGGCATGGCCAGGATAGAAAACCCCGAGGACCGTGATGCCATACCCACAATGGTGCTGATTCCATCGTTTATGATCAGTGAGCTCAAGACAGCTTTCCAGATCGGCTTTATCCTCTTTATCCCCTTTCTCATCATAGACATGGTTGTTTCAAGCGTCCTCCTTTCAATGGGTATGATGATGCTGCCGCCGGTTATGATATCGCTGCCGTTCAAGCTCCTTCTGTTTGTGCTGGTTGACGGCTGGAACATACTTACAGGCTCCATAGTAAAGAGCTTTGTGGCTGGAGGATGACTTTATGACTCAGGACATGGTGGTGGGGCTTGCGCGGGATGCAATTGAACTGACGCTGCTCATAAGCCTTCCCATGCTGGGGCTTGGCCTTGGGGTGGGGCTGCTTGTGAGCATATTCCAGGCAGTAACCCAGATTCAGGAGATGACCCTTACATTTGTACCAAAGATAATCGCGGTCCTTGTAGGCCTTCTGGTGGCGTTCCCCTGGATGATGAACAAGATTCTTGATTTCACCAGGAATCTCATTCTTAACATTCCCCATTATATCCGGTGAGCATGATTGACATTATGAAACACGCTGAAGGAGACATGAATTGACCAGCCCTGACCTGCTCGCATGGATTATGAGACACTATGCAGTGTTTACCCTGGTGCTGGTAAGGGTTGCGGCAATGCTCTTTCTCATGCCGGTATTCAGCAGCAATACCATTCCTGTGCGTGTCAGGGCAGCAGTAGCCCTTGTGCTGTCTCTCATGTTGACACCCGTGGTGCCATGGGGCCCGGATCAGCTTCCCTCCTCGCCTCTTGGCTTTCTGCTCCTTGGAGTTGCGGAACTCTTTACAGGGATGAGCCTTGCGCTGATGATGCGGCTCATATTCGCAGGCCTCCAGACTGCAGGACAGATGGTCAGTATCCAGATGGGTTTCAGTGTTGCCAATGTAATGGACCCTGTTTCAGGCACCCAGTCAGCAATACTCGCCCATTTCGCCTATATCATCGCCCTGTTGCTGTTCCTGTCAACTGACGGGCACCTTGTGATTTTACGCTACGTGTATCAGAGTTTTGATCTGCTTGCACCTGGGCGGCTGGTACTTTCAGCACCCCTGTCCGAGATAATGATGGAGATGTGCAGGGAGATGTTCATACTGTCAATAAAGATACTGGCGCCAGTGATGGTGGTTCTTCTGTTTGCACAGGTAGCTCTCGGTATCCTGGCCAAGATGGTGCCTCAGATAAACATGCTCATTGTTAGTTTCGGTATCAATATTGCCCTTGGCCTGTTTTTCATGGGGCTTTCCATGCAGGTGTTCTGGCCTGTGCTCGGACGATCTTTTGAACGCTGTTTCAGACTCATGCCTGCAGCAATGCGCATAATGGCCGGGGGATAATGGATAACTGATGGCAGAAGAATCCTTCCAGGAACGTACTGAACAGGCGACCCCTAAGAAGCGGGAAGAGGCCCGCAAGAAGGGACAGGTCGCAAAGAGCAGGGAACTCTCGTCGGTGGCAGTGCTGCTGACAGGCATTTTTACCCTGTTCTATGGGAGTGCATACTTCTACCACAACCTGGCGGGAATACTCAGACATTATCTTTCCCAGGCGGCTGACCACGCAATTACCGTGGATGCCATGCCGGGCATTGGTCTTTTTGCCTTGCGGCAGCTTTCTGTAACACTGCTTCCGCTCTTTTTTACCCTTATGGTTGTTGCCGTGGTTTCAAACTATCTGCAGGTTGGGACCCTTATTTCATTTGAGGCAATAATTCCCAAATTTTCCAAGCTCAATCCGCTTGAAGGGTTCAAGAGGCTCTTTTCCGCCCAGGCCATGATGGAATTTGCCAAGTCTCTCTTCAAGCTTGTGGTGGTGGGCTGGATAGCCTGGGATACCATGGGCGCAGAGATGGAGAACCTGCCTCCTCTGATTCACAAGACACCAGGGGCAATCCTTAATTATGTGGGGCATGTGAGCTTTACCCTGTTCTGGAAGGTATGCCTGGTAATGATTTTCCTGGCCATTGTGGATTTCATATTCCAGAAGTGGGACTTTGAAAAGAATTTGAGAATGACCAAGCAGGAGGTAAAGGAGGAACACAAGCAGACAGAGGGAGATCCGCATGTAAAGTCAAGAATACGTTCAATCCAGCGCGAGATGGCCCAGAAGCGCATGATGGCCGAGGTGCCTGAGGCAGATGTTGTGAT
>WFRQ01000554.1 GCA_015486425.1 Deltaproteobacteria bacterium
CACCATCCTGGAGTTGGTAAGCACCATGCGGGCATTTGAGATTGATTTCCGCTCTATTGAGAGAAGAGAGCCGTGCCTGGGCATAAAACGTCTGAACATTGAGAACATGCTACTGGGATATCCCAGGTCAAGCCATGCTGCATGAAGCGGGTCTGAAATGCGCAGTACATCAGCGGCCATAACCCGCGAAAGGCCGTAAACCAGATCGAACCTCTCTTTGAAAAGCACCTGCTGGACTGACATGAAAAAGCTCATGTTCTTCATAAGGCTGCCTCTGCCTGACATGGCAGCCTTGATGAATTTCACACGAGAGCCTGCCTGGGCCCGTACCGCAGGCTCCATGCTGTCAGCTATTACTGTGACATGGTGCCCCCTGGCTGAAAGGCCCTGCACCACCCCTGCGCAGTAGCGCTCTGCCCCGCCCGAGCTGAATCCGCACTCCCTTCTTATGACTGCAATATTCATGGTCTGACCTGCTTCCCTATGGGAGCAGTCCCTGTTTGCCCCGCCTTTTCTATTATTGCTACGCTATGATATAGGGACAAACGGGGAATGCTCCCCTCCCTTCCCCATTGATATTCAGTATTCCCTCACTGCCTCTGCAAGCCCCGGCGCCATGAATATGGCATTAGAGGCATGAGGAATGGTATCACTGCTTATGACAGATTCCACGCCTGAGTCAGCAAGCAGTTCTTCAGCGCCTGTGGCAAACAGGGCGTGTGTCACCATGCACCTGACACGCGCAGCCCCCTTTCTCCTGACCGCCTCCGCAGCCCTTGCAATTGTAAACCCGCTGCTCAGGACATCATCTACAAGCATCACATCCCTTCCCCTGACATTCACATCAGGCAGGGTAATTTCCACATCCCTGTCACCATGACGCTCCTTGTGGGCCACGCCAAAATCAAGCCCTGCAGCACCTGCTATCTGCCCGACCCATTGAAGGGATTCCTCATCAGGACCAAGAAGCAGCGGCTTTGAATCATCACCTTTCAGAAACCTGGCCATGTAGGGAGCCGCAGATATATTGACACCGCACCTTATTACCTCAGTAATTGATTTTACTCGATGAAGATGGGCATCAACCGTAAGGACCATATCAAACCACTCATCAAGCCAGGTCCCGAAGATGCGCTGGCTTACAGCCTCACCTCTGTGAAATGCCTTGTCCTGGCGCATATAGCACAGGTATGGAGCAGCAAGCGCCACTTTTTCAGCGCCAAGAGACCTTGCGGCTGATGCTGCAAACCCCAGGGGCACCAGCTTTGCATCAGGATGATGCAGGCTTATATAAATAATGATATTGCCGGAAAGGCTTTCAGGAAGACGCACAAGGCTCTCGCCATCAGGAAAGTGATGGACATGAATACCTGATGCCTGGCATCCAAGCTCTGAGGCAAGCCTGCGGGCTGGCTCTGCACACTCTGTGAAGTATAATAAATTATCAATATTCATCAGAACTCAAGAAGACTCATTGTCATTTCCGAGGCCTTTCCCACCCTGTAACCTGAATCACGGCCTGCAAGCTCCTTTGCAAATTCAAAATCAGAGGGGAAATCAGCGTAAATCCTGTAGAGCGGCTCACCCTTTTCTATCCTGTCTCCAAGTTTCCTGAACAGGTCAATGCCAGCCCCCTTGTCCATTGGCGCCCCTGCAAGACGGGCAATGTGATTTATCTGCAGGTTGTCTATCTCCACCACAGTGCCGGAACCAGGTGCCAGGATGTCATGGGTGAGGCTTCCGGGCCGTGGAAGTTGCTTCCTTCTGCCCTGTGCATCTATTATGGCCTTCATGCTGGCCAGCGCCCTGCCTGAATCCAGGATATCACGTGCTATGGCAAAGCCCTGCCCTCCCCTTATGTCAGGGTCAAACTCAAGGACACGCCCGGCAAGCCTCAGGGCCTTCTGCCTGAGGTCAGAGGGAGCGTCAGGATCATTTTCAAGCACTCGCATCACATCTCTTGCCTCAAGAACCGGCCCAACACCCCGGCCCACAGGCTGTCTTCCGTCAGTGATAATCACCTCAATGTGTATCCCGATTCTATCGCCAACAAACTCAAAGAGCTTTCTAAGCTGCGTGGCCTTGCTCATCTGGCGCACCTTGGCGCTTGGTCCCACAGGGATATCCACCAGAAGGTGTGTTGAGCCTGCGGCCAGTTTCTTTGAAAGTATGGATGCAACCATCTGGCCCATTACGTCAATTCCAAGGGGACGCTCCACGGTAATGAGAATATCGTCAACCGGGGCGAGCCGTGCTGTTCCGCCCCATGCCAGGCAGCCGCGGTGCTTCTGCACAATTGAATGCAGCCTGCGCGGGGAAAGAGAAACCTCAGCAAGCACTTCCATGGTATCCGCAGTGCCTGCAGGCGATGTTATGGCCCTGCTGGAGGTCTTTGGTATAAGCATCCCGTGAGCTGCCACAATGGGAACAACCAGCATTGTTGTACGGTTTCCGGGAATACCGCCAATACAATGCTTGTCAGCAACAAGTGGCTCCTTCCAGTTGAGCCGGTCACCTGTGTCAGCCATTGCGCGCGTGTAACCAAGCACCTCGTCCCGATCAAGGCCGGTTACACTTGATGCAACGAGAAAAGCCGCCATTTCCATCTTGGAATAACGGTTTTTTACAATGTCCCCGGTGATGGCGTGAAAATCTTCATCACTCAGCCGCTCGCCAAGTATCTTCCTGCGCACCGCCTCTGTTGAAACCGGCGGAGGCGCATGCCGTATCCTTACCTGTGTTCCCTCCTCTGCGCCAAGCTGTGCAAAGGCCTGTTCGGACAGACCGAGTTCTCCAGGGGCAAGTATCCTGCTATCACGTACTATCACAAGCACGGCCAGGATACTCCTGCCATCAGAACTTACCTCTATCTTTGACATGGACTGAAAGCCCTCGGCCCTGTAAACCTCACATTTACAGTTGAGATAGGCCACATTTTCCCTGTAGGTATCAATGGCTATGCGCGTAAGCGTGAGCCTGTTGTGTATTTTCTCTGCAGTCATATATCCACGTTTATCGTATCTGCTCAGGGGGTACCGCATCTGCTGCGTTGTCGAGGGCTCGAAGTACGGGAAGTACGACTTCGCCCTCTCCGCCTTGCATCTGCAGCACCCTCTGAGCAGATACATTGTTGTACGAAAGGCAACTTTCCATTATGGGAATGTATCCTTAAGGGGGGTGAGCAGTTACGTCTCATCATTTAAACCCTGCTGAATTGCGCTTTTGTCAAACTGGCCGCACATCTGTCTCACCTTGACCCCCGGGGCAATCTACCGTATAAACTTGCATATCGCCACAATGGCGGAAAATTTATCAATATGACAGGAAAGACCATGACCCGGGGAAAAAAGAAAAAGGTAAAAGAAAAAACCACACAGGAAAAACTGGCGGAAATCCAGATAGAAGGCCTCAAATGGACCGTGAAACACGCATTTTCCAACAACCCCTTTTACAGGGAAAAATTCAGCTCCGCAGGTATCAAACCAGAGGATATCAAGACTCTGAATGACCTTGCACGCCTGCCATTTACCACTGCTGACGACCTGAAGACAGGATATCCCTTTCCGCTTCTGTGCGTGCCGCATGACAAAGTGGTGCGCATCCATTCCTCATCAGGCACAACCGGAAAGAGAAAAATCCTTGCCTACACCCATAAAGACATAGCTGACTGGACAGAATTCTTTGCACGCTGCTACCAGATGGCAGGTGTAGGGCCGGGAAACAGGGTTCAGATTGCAGTGGGTTACGGCCTCTGGACAGCAGGGGCCGGTTTTCAGGCCGCGTGTGAAGAGGCCGGGGCCATGGCCATTCCTATAGGCCCAGGGCATATTGACATGCAGTGTAAGTTCCTTGAGGATATGCAGGCAGATGTGCTTTGCTGTACAGCAAGCATGGCCCTGCTGCTGTCAGAGGAGATAAAGAAACGCGGGATACGTGACCGCATAAATCTGAAAACCATAATCCAGGGCTCTGAACGCTGCAGCGATGCCATGCGCCAGGCCATTCTGGAGAATTCAGGCGCTGAACACCTCTATGACATAACAGGCATGACCGAGCTGTACGGGCCTGGCACAGGTATTGACTGCAGGTTTCATGAGGGAATTCACTACTGGAATGACTTCTTTATTTTTGAATTCCTTGATCCAGACACGTTGCAACCGGTAAAAGATGGAGAAATCGGAGAAATAGTGGTTACAACCCTGAAAAAAGAGGCATCTCCCCTTATCCGCTACCGCACTCGCGACCTCACCAGGGTTATCAGCGGGCCGTGCAAGTGCGGTTCGCCTTATCCGCGCCATGATCGCATCCTTGGAAGAAGTGATGATATGATAATCTTCAGGGGGGTCAACATATATCCTGGCCAGATTGACGAGATACTGTCGGAAATTGCTCAGAGTTACCCCATATCCAGTGAATTTGATATCACACTCAAACACGCAGATGGCAGGGAAACAA
>WFRQ01000555.1 GCA_015486425.1 Deltaproteobacteria bacterium
GCGCTTTCCTGAAAATACTGTTGTGCCGTTTTCAATGAGCTTCAGGGTCGGGGAGTGTGAATAGTCAGGATGTGGTTTGCCGTCAGGGGCTGCTGCCCCTGGATTTTCAGGCTCAGTGTGATTTATATAGCCCAGTTTATTCAGAATGCCGCTGTTTTTATATTCATGTTTAACGTATTTTCTTATCTCATCCAGTGAAGTACGGTAGAAATCCATGGAATACTTCTGCGTGGCATCGGAATCGGCCATTTCAGGCATGGAAATGCCGGCCATCTGCGTCTTAAACGAAGCCATGCGGGCAATGGTTTTTTCCGCAGAGGCAATGGCAGTGTCCGCCGCAGCCTGCATTGCCGCAATTTCAGGCGCAAGTTCCCTGGCAAGGGCGATACTGTCAGCCAGCTCAGGAGGCAGGCCCTCCGGAATACGGGTGGCGTCCTCGCGGAAATCACGCATGAGAAAAGAGAGCGAATCATATTCCCTGCTCAACTTGTCCAATGCATAATCATCTATCCTGTACTGGAGTGTTTCCCCGAGCAGGGTATCAATCTGGATTCGCACTACATCGCCTCTTTCCCGGTGATAGTACGATATAAGGCGTCTGACACCGTCCATGACCTCATCCTGTTTCTTTCTCAGTTCCCTGGCGGCCTTGACATTCTCACTATACAGTCTGAAGAGGTCAGTGGCAGTGACAAGTGCATCCATGGCATTACCGGAGTTCTCTTCGGCCACTGCCATAAGCTCGTTTGACCTGAGCAGTGTGGTCCCCCCTTCTGAGAGAGGCTTCAGGGTATTCAAAGCATCCCTGCACTGCTGCCTGTATGAACGCAGGTCAGTTATCATTGCCGAAAGCTGGGAGGATGTCTTTTCAAGGGCCTCGCTGCTGCCGCTCTCCATGGTGGTGTCCGCCAGTTTTACAGTGACATTCACAGAGTGAGCCATTGAATCTATATCGCTCTGCAACGCACTGAACCACTTTTCATCCATGAATGGAGCGGCTGCCTGGGCTGCCCTGGCAAGCTGGTCTGTATCCGCCATCTCTTTTTCTAATTCCACTGTCTGGCTGAATGCCTTTAAAAACAGATTGCGCTGTTTCTGAACCTCCTTCCCCAGTGTCTGGCAGTCTCTCTGAATATCTTCAAACTGCTGTCTGTAATCCTTGTATTTCCTGAATTCTGTTTCAATCGTGGCCAGCGCGGATGAATTCTGCCCTGTTTGTATTTTCCTGTTCTCTGCCTGTATGAGGCTTGATTCCCATGTGTCCTTTATGGCCATGCCTCCGGAATATATCAATTCTCCGGTGGCTATTACATCTCCCACGCCCCTGATACACTTTGCCCCGCTGTATGCCCCGTAAAACAAACCGTTCACACTTGCCCTGAGCAGCGCGTTATGATACATCTCCGGCGTCACTTTAATGTTTTTACGTTTGTATTCCTCAATGATTTCATGCATTTTATCGTTTCTAACCTTGGCGGCAGCAGAAACACTTCCAGTAATCCCAGCAAGGCCCGTGAGGTTCATCATGGAGTGATAAAAATATGCCGTGCCTGAGAACTTTATAACCGTCCGTCCTGTAGGCTTCCCGTCCTTATCAAGCACAGGCTCCTCGTAGTATGATTTTTTTGCCGCATCTAACACTGACAGGCAGGTGCCGGCATTTGATATATATCCTCTGGCACGATCATTAAATGTTGAAGGCTTTTTCGCAAGTTTTTCATTGAGCTTTGTATTTTCTTTCTCTAACCTTCTGTCAAATTCCCTTATGCGTCTTTTCTCCTGTCTGCCCTGGTACTTTGCATGTTCTATCCGGGCTTTAAGTTTTAATCTTTCCTTTTTATCCGCTGCACAGGTGTATTTATGCTCCTCCTGCAATGTTTTTATACGATCTTTAAATACCGCAACACGTTCCTTTGCTGCTTCTCTTTGCTGATTAAGCGCATCCCGGTTTTTGGCCCACGTATTTATATCCCTGGCCATGCGCTGCTTTTTTTCTCTCAGGGCAGCGCCTGACAGCTCCTTGAACTTTGCAACAGCGGCATCCTTGAAGTCCCCGATATTTTCTCCCTTGTCTATGAGCATGAAAGGATCGGTCTCTTTATCAAGATACCTGATCTTATCCTTGTCTTTATTATCAGTTTTTTTGTTGCCTGATTCCTGGGAAGTGGATGTCTTTCCTGCGGCAACATGCGGTATGAATGCAGGAACTGATACCAAAAGAAGCAGGGAGAACAGAAGGGAAATGCGTGTTTTAAGGATATTCAGCATCATGATTATATCTCCTCTTTCATATGCTCGGCGTATGAACGGAGTTTTTGAGATGCCGAATTGTCTGCAAGGACGGTGTCTATGGTTTCCAGCGCCGTTTCCCTGTCACCTTTTCCCTGGTACAGCGATGCCATGACAAGGGCCAGGGCAGAATTGTTTCCGCGGCGTTTCATGTCCTGTTTTATTGCCTGTATGGCCTCATTCTGTCTGCCTGCCAACATGGCTGAAAAACCGAGCTGTATTGCGGCTTCTGTTCTTTTATCATCAGGGCAATGTTTCAGGCGCTGCTCTGTAAATGCAAAGGCTGCGTCGAAATTGTGAAGCTGCTGGTAAGCGGCTGCAAGCCTTGCCACAAGCTGGTCGTCATTAAATGAATCAAATACAGACTCATAGAGGTCTATGGCCATGGCCGTAAGCCGTGGTGAATCTGCCTCCATGTACGCATCAGCAAGGTCAACAGTCATACCCCTGGAGTCAGGCCCGGCTGTGTATGCCTTTTCAAGGTAGTAAATGGCTTTGAAGAGTTTTCCTCTGTCGTTTTCAACAACTGCACGTGCAAAGAGTCGCGCTCCAAGGTCATGCCAGGTGGCAGCGTTTTGCGTGTAATAGTTGTTCAGCCTCTTCGTATCTGCTTTCAGTGATTTCTGGGCAGTTGTTACTGGTGAAGGGGACGGATTTGTAAAATATGAAACTGCAAGAAATACGGAAGCTGCTGCTGCGCATAAAAATATGCCGCAAACCAGAACTGTCCGTACTGAGGCCCGTTTTTTATAGAGTATAAAGCCCATCAATAACATAATCCCGCCTGATGCGGCTGCGGCAATGGCCCATTTGTTATCAGATGAACTCTCTATATTAGGTATGCCCTTTTCAGTAACCTTATTTCCTGGGGGAATAATCTGGCTGGCCCCGGTCCGTGATTTCTGCCTGTTATCTGATGAATGGGCAGTATCCTGTCTGGGGAGCGGTTCATGCGCTGATAGATGGGGTGCCGGGGTTGCTGCCTGCATACTGGCGGCTCCAGCGGGGATGGCCTGTTGTTGTCCGGTATTTTTTGCAGGGCTGGCAGGTGATTCCAAAGAGGGGCCGGAAGGTTGCTGGGTATTTTTTTGAATCAGTGTGTTTTCCTGCAAGTTTTGCGGTTTCTGATCCGTTGCTGAGACAGAGGTAAGTGCGGCTGCTGTCTGTGTTTTCCCTGACACTGCTGTTGTGGAAGCAGTATCTGAATGTGGAGAAAGGGATGCTGAAGGCGTATTTTTTACACTGGCTGCAGCATGTGCAGGGAGTGTTTTTGTTTTGTGCGATGCCGCAGTTTTTACAGCCTTGGGGCTATGGCTGGCATGTGCCTTTGTACGGTGCCGTGTTTTTCTGACCCAGGGCTGCGGCAGTCCCCTGCGACTGAAATATCTGTTTCCCTTATCCTTATAGCGCTGAATGGCACGGTTATATTTGAAATTTATCCTGTCTATCTTTGCTTTTTCAGTAGCAGCAGAGTAATGCTTTGCCTTTACGCGCTTGATTTTTATTTTACGGTTAGTCTGAAGTTTTGCGATCTTAGCGTTTATTTTGTTATAGACCGCCCTGGATTTTGCATCCGGGAATTTGAGGGTTGAACCTGATACGCAGGTACAAAACGCTGTTATGGTGAGAAATGTAAAAAATGATATGAGGAATAGAGAAAGATAACCGTGTTGTCGCATTTCGACTCCTTTTGTTCTGATTGATCCATGCATATCTTCTGAATCGGTCAGACAAAAGGATTGCTCAAACGGGTAAAAAGGGGTCAAAAAAAGGGCCCAAATCTTTGTTTGATTCTTTTTCTTTGGCGATGTATTCGTAATTACATGGTCAGACCATTGCGCATCGAATAACCCGATGCCTGGTATCATGTTATGAATCGAGGCAGGAGAAAAGAGAATATCTGTGCCGACCAGAAAGACTACGGGATTTTTCTGTCAATTCTGCAGGAAAGTACAGAGTAGTTCGGAATCAGGGTTGCGGCATACTGCCTGATACCAAATCACTACCATCTCCTGATTCAGACTCCGGACTCCAACCTCTCACGAGCCATGCGCCATATCAACGGAGTCTATACTCAACGTTTCAACCGCCGCAGAAAGGTTGACGGCCAGTTGTTCCGTTGCCGCTGCAAAAGCATACTTGTTGAAGAAGACAGCCATCTCCTTGAATTGCTCAGATACATCCACCTCAATCCGGTAAGAGCCAACATATGCAAGTCTGTCGACGAGTACTCCTGGTCCAGTCATAGGGCCTACCTGCCCTGGAAGAGAAAACAGAAATGGCTTGCAACAAGGCTTCCGCTTGCCATGTTTTCTCCAAAGGTATCAGTTGCGCGAAACATGTATCGGGATTTTGCCCTGGAGGGCGACTCTCCTCATGTTCTGGAGTTTTTTACCAGGAAAAACCTGCGGCCAATTTTCGTAACTGATGATTTTGTCACGCAGATCAAGGAGAAAGTTTTTTAAAAAGAAACAACAC
>WFRQ01000556.1 GCA_015486425.1 Deltaproteobacteria bacterium
AGATTGCTGAAATCGCTTATGTCAGCCTTGCGGGAGAGAAGCCCTGCTGCTGCATTTATCCTTGCCAGCAGGCCGTCACCCATTGCCCCGAATCCCTGAAGCCCGAGAACCCTTCTGGTATCCCTGTCCACAACAAGGTGATTGAACATCAGGGCCTGAGTAGGAAAGAAATGGGCCCTGTCTGACTGAACTGACATTGCCCCCACTGCATTAAAGCCCTCGGACCATGCAACATCGAGGCTCAGCCCCGTGGCCCCGACGCAGCACTCAAAGACCTTCATTATAAAGCTGCCCACAACTCCATCAAAAACTGACGGCAGGCCTGCAAGATTATCTGCCACAACCCTGCCCTGCCTGTTTGCCACTGAACCAAGCGGCGCATAGGCCTTTTTGCCTGAAATGAGGTTGTAGGTTTCAACGCAGTCACCGGCAGCATATATTGACGGATCTGATGTCTGCATGCGCTGATTTACCACAATTGCACCCATGGGCGAAACCTGCAGCCCTGCCTCTGCGGCAAGCTCACCCCTGGGACGAACGCCTGCGGCCATTATCACCAGATCAGCCTCAATCTCCCTCTTGGCCGTGATCACGGCACAGACATTGCCCTTTCCGTCATCCTTTAAACTCTGTGCACCCTCGCCGGTAAATACATCCACCCCGTTTTCTCTGAGGTGATTTTCCACCATGCCTGCAATAGTCCGGTCAACTATGCGGGGCAGTACCTGGGGCATGAATTCCAGGATGGTTGTCTTTACTCCCCACAGGTCTGCCAGAGACTCCGCCATCTCGATACCTATGGCTCCGCCACCTATCACCACGGCAGTTCCCACCTTGCCCTGTGCCAGCAGGTCCTTTATGGCCATGGCAGGATGCATGCTGGATATGGTAAATACATTGTTCAGGTCATTGCCGGGAACCGGCAGGACATTTGGTCTGCTTCCAGTGGCAAGCACCAGCTTGTCATAGGCAATGGCGTCTTTCTCCCCGCTTTTTACATTTTCCACATGAAGGAGCTTTTCCCTGCGGTCTATGGAGACGGCCCTGGTCTCTGTGCGGACATTTACACCCTTGGCTTCACGGAAAAAACGCTCGTCCCGGAGCATGTGAAAACTTGTGGAGCGCAGTTCCTTTTCATCGGAAACGTCCCCTGAAACAAAGTAGGGAATGCCACAACCTCCGTAAGATATGAGGCTGTCCTGGTCAACAACAGTTATCTCTGCATCAGGCATCAAGCGCCTGGCCCTGCAGGCCGCCTTTGGCCCTGCTGCCACACCGCCTACTATGACAATTTTCTCTCCCATGAAAATTCCTCCTTTCTGAAACGCATGTAAAAGGCCGTCCTTTTGCTGTTTACTATTAAATTGATAGATTTAGCAATTGAAACGCCATACCACTGGATCCATTCCACAGCCCTCCTCAAGGCAGTGAGCATATTCCAGACATATGGCTGATTTATTATGCCCTGAATTGAGCTGTGCGTCAGGCATGAAAATATGGGCTAACACTATCACAACAATCATATTATGCCAACAAACGCACATTCCAAATCACATCATTTTGTAACTGCTCACCCCCTCAAGGATGAATTCCCATAACGGAAAGTCGCTTTTCAACAATTTTTCTATGGTCAGCAGACAATTTGCACAGGACGCAGGGCCTGTGGATCGAAATTATGTGACAGTCTGCAGCACATGCTAAAATGCAGCATCTGCCAGGCTTGATTGTTGAAAAACTATTTTTGTCTGTTAAAGTGAGGCCCATGGATATCTCAAAAGATCAGGACAGGGAAGCCAAATCCCAGGAGTCCGGCAACACCGGCAAGGGTTCCACCCGCGAGCAACAGGAGGAATCCAGCGAAACTCTATCTCCTCTTCCTTCACAGGAAGACCTTGAAAAGGAAATCGGGGATTACCTGTCCAAAAAATATGGCGGCAAGGTACGGATTGTTTCACAGATGGTATTCCCGAAACATCTCAAACCCGAATCGACTGATGAGGGAGATGATGGAATAAACCCGGACAGCGCCAACTTCTCGTTTGCTCTTAAGCCCGAAGAGCTTGAAGAGTACCTCGAACAGTATGTAGTCCGCCAGGAAGAAGCCAAGGCCATACTGGCCACCAAGGTCTGCACTCACTTTAACCGCATACGCTATCTCAGGGAAAGCGGCCACGACTCACTGCCAGTGGGTAATATAAAAAATAATGTAATACTCATGGGGCCCACCGGTGTTGGCAAGACCTTTCTTGTGAAACTTATTGCAGACCGTCTCGGAGTTCCATTTGTCAAGGGCGATGCCACAAAGTTCAGCGAGACAGGCTATGTAGGCGGCGACGTCGAAGACCTGGTTCGTGACCTTGTGCGTGAGGCAGGCGGTGATGTAAAGCGTGCTGAATGCGGAATCATATATATAGATGAGATAGACAAGATAGCAGCTACCCGTGGCCTTCACGGACCTGACGTCTCAAGGGCAGGTGTACAGCGAGCCCTGCTGAAACCCCTTGAGGAGACAGAGGTTGAGCTTAAGACGCCCCACGATCCTATTTCACAGATAGAAGCCATTGAACGCTACAGAAAAACCGGCAAGCGCGACAGACAGACCATTAACACCAGAAATATCCTGTTCATAG
>WFRQ01000557.1 GCA_015486425.1 Deltaproteobacteria bacterium
GGTATTCTGCTGGATATTCAAACAGAGAAACAAGGCATATGATGCAGCAGGATGAAAATATGCTCTGGAGACTCTCAGGGGTCAGCTTTCACTATCCCGGCTCCAGGGAAGATGTCCTGCATTCCATTGAGCTTGAACTTTGCAAAGGCCGTATATACGGCGTTCTTGGTCCAAATGGAAGCGGAAAGACCACGCTCCTTGATATACTTTGCGGACTTTCAAGGCCTGACAGGGGAGACGTTTTTTTCAGGAGCGCACCAGTTCACTCCTACAGTCACAGAGAGATGGCCAGAAAGGTTGCGGTTGTGCCGCAGGATTTTCAGATGCGCTTTGCATTCAGCGTGCGGGAAACAGTTGAAATGGGGTGTCATGCGCGCATGAGAAAATTTTCAGGCATCTCCGCAGAGGACTCTGTGCTTGTTCGCGAAATAATGCGGGAGTTAGACATTGAAGGGCTTTCCAAGCGGCCTGTTACAGCACTTTCAGGCGGCGAAAAACAGCGTGTGGCAGCAGCCCGCGCACTTGTACAGGCACGGGACGCCCTGCTGCTTGACGAGGCCACGTCAAACCTTGATATATATCACTCTCTTTCTATCCTTGAAGTGATAAGGAGACGTGCAGCAGGCCAGGGGCTCTGCGTGGTGGCAGCCGTGCATGACATTAACCTGGCATCATATTTCTGCAACGAATTCATCTTTTTGAAAAATGGCACAGTTGAGGCAATGGGACCTGCAGAAGAGATACTTGATGCCGGCCTTCTTGAACGGATCTACGGTGTGCAGGCAAGGGTTAGGCAGGACAGTTTTACAGGAAAACCTTCTGTGAGTTTCAGGTTGAAAGAGTAAACGTGATGGCGGATGACAGACAGAATGAGCTTCTTCCAACTCATGGAGGCTACAGAAATCTAAAAAGCTTTCAGATATCCCGGCTTGTTTATGATGTAACCGCCAGGTTCTGTTACCTTTATATTGACAGGAAGAGCCGTACCCGTGACCAGATGATTCAGGCCGCACGTTCAGGAGTCCAGAATATAGCAGAGGGAAGCATGGCATCCGCCACCTCAAAAAAGATGGAACTGAAACTTACAAATGTAGCAAGAGCCAGCCTTGAGGAATTAAAACTGGACTATGAAGATTTCCTGCGGCAGAGAAATTTTCCGCTTCTCGAACCAGAGCACCCTGCCCTTCAACGCTTCAGAAAGAGACGCTGCAAAATACTGAAGGATGTCCAGGAATGGGTTGCGGATGAGCTTTCAAGGTCTAAATACGGGAGCAGCGCTGAAAGGGACAGACACGGACCAGCACTGACAGGCAAGGACAAGGAAAACACTCAAGAGCACACAGTGCCAGTCCTGGCCAGTCCGTGTCCGTCCATGAACCCTTCCATGCTTGCGGCAAATGCAGCGCTTTCGCTGATTAATCTTGCAAGCTACCTGCTGGACCGCCAGGTCCGGCGTCTTGCCGCAGATTTTGAAAAACAGGGTGGGTTCACTGAGAGGCTCTACAGGACACGCCGCAAAAAAAGAGGCTACTGAACAGAATGACACAAAACAAAAGACACATGGTTCATGGCGCATGGCGCGCAGGGTTATCCATGCTTGCCGCACTTATCCTTGCCGCAGGCTCATGCCAGGCATTCAGCCTCACAGACAGTGACAGCCGCACCATCAAATTTGAAAAGCCGTTTTCCAGGATTATTTCGCTTTATACCGCACACACTGAAAATCTCCATGCACTTGGCCTTGATACACAGGTCATTGCGGTATCACGCGGAACCAACCTGTACCCCACGGTTCCACGCCTTAGTTTCCGGGATGATGCAGAACGCTTTCTGTCCTTAAGGCCTGACCTTGTGCTTATCAGGCCCATGCTAAGCCGTTCCCACCCTCAAATCATGAAAAAACTTCAGCAGAGCGGTGTAACCGTGGTTTCACTTCAGCCTGTTACCATAAACGGGATGTTTGATTACTGGAAGGAGCTGGGGCTTCTTACAGGAAGGAATACACAGGCCCTGAGGATGATTCAGGAGTTCCAGGAAAAAATCACAGCAATAAAAAAACAGGTTTCCCATATACCTGTTCCAGAGCGGAAAAAGGTCTATTTTGAGTCCATACACAGCAAGATGAAGACCTTTGCCCCTGGCTCCATGGCGCTCTTCTGTCTTGAAACAGCAGGAGGCATAAACATTGCCGCTGACGCAGAACGGGTCAGAAACACAAACATCGCGTTTTACGGCAAGGAGCGCATTGTATCAAAGGCAGACCAGATAGATGTTTATCTGGCACAGCACGGCAGAATGAACCCTGTCACAGTGGCGGAAATCATAAATACTCCAGGATTTCAGGTAATAAAGGCCGTGAAAGAACACAA
>WFRQ01000558.1 GCA_015486425.1 Deltaproteobacteria bacterium
GCCTTGAAGCCTGAACCAATCTCAACACCTTTTACTGCGCCAATTGACATGAGGGCCTTTGCAATTTCTGCATCCAACTTGTCAAATACAGGGTCTCCTATTCCTGCAGGCACACCGGTTGCCATAACCTCCACCACGCCTCCGAGGGAATCCCCTGCCTTTCTTGCCTCAGCGGCCCGTTCCTCCATGCGCCGGGCTGCGTAACTGTCAGGGCAGAACAGCCTGTTTTGAGTACACTGCTCCATGTCCATTTTTTCAGCCCTGATGCCGCCAAGGGAAACAGTGTAGGCCTGTACCTCAATACCTTCTGAATCAAGCAGTACCTGCGCCACTGCGCCGGCAGCAACTCTGGCAGCAGTCTCCCTGCCGGACGAACGGCCTCCACCCCTGTGATCCCGAATGCCGTAACGTTTCAAGTACGTGAAGTCACCATGCCCTGGTCGGAAGAGCCGCTCCAGCTCTGAATATGATTTGCTCTTTGCGTCTTTATTACGAATGGCAAGGGATATAGGGGTCCCTGTGGTAAGGCCGTTGAATACTCCGGAGATAATTTCAACCCGGTCAGGCTCCTTCCTCGTGGTTTCGGCCACGCCGCCCTTGCCAGGCCGCCGCCTGTCAAGGGCCTTTTGAATAGTTTCTTCGGATAGTGCGAGCCTTGGCGGACACCCATCTATCACCACCCCAAGGGCCGGTCCGTGAGATTCTCCCCATGTTGTTATACGGAATATCTGTCCAAATGTGTTTCCTGGCATTGTTTTAATCCTGTGAATTAGGAATTTCTGATGTAACTGTTCAGCGTTTTGTTGTAATAGAGCTGCATTATTATTCCCTAATCTGAGTCTGTAGTATCTTTTTCCTGCAGTTCCCTGCTTTGTATCTCCTCTTTGACTTCTTCCGATTCTTCTCTTGAAAAAATACTCCCAAGCAATATGCCAACTTCATAAATTGCTGATAGCGGCAGACAGAGCAGCAGTTGTGAGAAGATATCTGTGGGAACCAGCATAACTGCCATTAAGTACATGCCTATATATGCAAACTTTCGATTTTTTCTGAAATATTCGGTAGTAATAAGGCCGCTTTTTATGGCCATGGTCATGAGAAAGGGTATTTCAAAGATGAGTCCAAAGGTGAATATGGATTTGAGCGCAAACAGCAGGTAATTTTGCAGCCTTGGCATTGCCTGCAGGTCAGGGCCTGCATAACCCATCATGATTGAGATTACCACAGGCATGATAACCCAGTAACCAAAGATTCCTCCTGCGCAGAAGAGCAAAGTGCCGGTTATTAGAATAATGCGCATTACCCGCTGCTCTCCTGGAAGAAGACCGGGAGATATGAATTTCCAGAGCTGGTACAGGAAAACCGGAGTAGTAATGATCACCGCTGCCCAGAATGAGACCTTGAGGTATGTCATGAAGCCCTCGGTCAGGGCCGTAAATACCATTTTGCCACCCTGCGGCAGTCCCATGCGTACAGGCAGAAACAGCAGGTCTACAAGGTAGCCGGAAACCGCATAACAGCAGGCAAAGGCAACGGCAAGTGTGACAGCACAGGTTATCAGCCTGCGCCTGAGCTCATATAGATGAGCCTTTATGGGCAGTGATGACTCCCTGTCCATTATTTTTTGTCCGGTTCAGGGACGGGGGGGCGCCCCTGGTCATCCTGGTCAACGGCCTGGCCTGTTGCCTTTTCAAGAGTTGAAAGGTCAATATCAGGGTTAATCACGTCCCTGTCAGGGGCTGAAACCTCTTCTGCAAGCGATTCTTTTTCATCTCTTTCCGTCTGGCCATCTGTATTGCCAGGTCCGGAAGCTACCTTCCATTCCGGCCCCAGGCCTCCTGGAAGATCTGACTTGCTGGCAGGTGTATCCACCATATCCACAGGGGCAGCAAGGTCATTAGCATCTCTGTCAATATCAACAAGCCGGTCAAAATTTTTCTTCCAGGTCTGAGGATTTTTCAGATTGGCCATCTCCTTGAGTTCCCGGATATCCTCCAGGCCATCAACGTCAAGCTGTTTTTTGAAATCTTCAGATGCCCTCTTCAGGTCTCCTACAAATCTGGCTATCTGTTTTGCGACCTGCGGCAGCTTGTCCGGGCCGATAACAATAAGGGCTATCACCATTATAAGCATAAGTTCCGGAACACCTATTCCGAACACGTTTTATCCCTCCATAACATCAACTGCTGTTTTTCCAATAACCTTAGAACTTTGCATTTACTATCGTTCAATCTATCATGTAACTATTCAGAATTTTAGCAAAACACTATGTGTCGTCAGTCAGCCTTCTGTTCCTGCTTCCGATCAGGCACATGAGCTCATAGCTGATGGTACCTGCCCGGGAAGCAAGGTCATCTATATGAATTTGCTCTCTGCCAGAAGAGCCTATCAGCGTTACACTGTCACCAATGGCAGGTTCCGGCACCTCGGTGACATCAACCATGAATGCCTTCATGCATATCCTGCCCAGTATATTGCAGCGAACGCCCTTTACAAGCACCTGCCCCCTGCATGAGAGTGAACGCATATATCCATCATCATAACCTGCAGGAACAA
>WFRQ01000559.1 GCA_015486425.1 Deltaproteobacteria bacterium
GGTGGTGGATGCGTCAGCTTATCGGGGATGATTATTCCAGAGGATAAAAGGAGGCAAAGGTGAGATATCCAAAACTTTCATGTTGCACAGGCCAGACGTTGCAACCCTTCGGAGACACGAAAATTACAGGCGGAAGCCCTGCATACCTTGAGGGCCGGGCGCACAGAATTTCGGCTGCTGCGGCTTTTTTCATTGCCTGCATCATGGCAGCGGCTTTCCATGCTGTTTTCTGTTCTTCAGTGTTTGCCGCACAGGTGGAAAAACTCCAGCCTGCCACAGGTAAGACTGCGACTATCATATATACCTGCAATACGTGGGGGTATCTCAAGCCCTGTTCCACCTGAAAGGGCAAGGAAGTCGGGGGAATCCCCCGCCGGGTCCGGTGGATCCGTGAAAATATGAAAAAATATTCTAATGCCATGTTGGTGGATGCAGGCGATTTCCTTTTTAAGACAGACCGCCTTACAAAACCACATGGCAAGTCAGCAAGGTCGGCCCCGCCAAGCCAGTGGGAAAAACAGACAAGTGCCGCACGCCTGCTCCTGGATTTTTACAGGGAGATGGGGTACACCCTTGCAGGGGTTGGTCAGAAAGACCTTGCGGCAGGTCCTGATTTTCTGAAAGAACAGGCATCATCAAGGGGCATTGAACTTATCTCGTCCAATCTCACAAAAGATGGCAGGAAGCTTTTTACTCCATATAAGATAGTTGAAAAGAATAATGTTAAAATCGGGTTTACTGCTGTTACCTCCTGCAATGCCGTTCGGTATCACAGGAATGAATTTGAATGCATGCCTCCTGAAGCGGCCCTTGAGACAGTGATCCCCATGCTCAGGGAAAAGAGTGATTTTGTGGTGCTGCTTTCAAACGCAGGTGATGGAATAAACAGGAAGCTTGCGGAAAAATTTCCTGATATTGATCTTATCATAAAGAGCGGATTTGGCGCCAAGACATATTCCCCGCAGATGCTTGGAAGCGTGCCCACTGTGATGACACATCCAAAGGGCAAGTCTGTTGCGGTGATAACCCTGAAAAAAAACAAAGACAGCGACAAGTCTGCAAGGGTTCAGAATACCCTCATACTCCTTACCACCCGTTTCACAGTGGACAAAGAGGCCAAGACCAGGGTTGATTCCTTTGAACGCCGGTTTGTGCAGAAGAAGCCGCATTCAAAAAGCAGGGTTATGCATGGAGCCATACCTCACAGGGTAAAGTTGCAGCACCACGAACCCCAGGGCCATGATATGGAAAAGGGTATGCCGCCACATCCGCAGCAGGAAAAAGTACCAGGGAGCGTTGAACCCCATTGACATCCAAGGGAGAGGGCAGCCCGGTCTGCGCAAGGTGCGGGGCCTGCCTTCCTGCATGTCCGGTTTACAGGAATACCCTGCTTGAACGGTTGGGTCCCAGGGGAAAACATGCCCTTGTACATGACCACAAGGTAGATTTTTCGCTTGAATCCGTCAGGGAGACGGTGAGCGCCTGCCTGCAGTGCGGGGCATGCGAGGCCACCTGTTCGGCAGGTATTGCAGTAAACAGGGGAATCCTTAATGCACGGGCGCAACATAGTGAATTTGCTCCATCCTGGCCTGCTTTGTGGAAGCTTTTCGGGTCAGATGCCGGATGGTCAGCCCTTTCCGGCCTGCTTTCATCACTGCCAGCCTCGTCTGGAATACTTTACAGGCTTGCCTCCATGGCAGTCTCAGGAAGCAGTACCGGAAAGAAAATTTTTCCAGTTCCTGCCTCTGTGCCTCTGCTAAGCAGAAGGGGCCTTGAGAAATTCTATCAGCGCCCTGAAGCCTCTGTTTCCCATGGCCGCACCTTTCCTCTTTCAGGCAAGCGTGTGGCGCTCTTTTCCGGATGTGTGCAGAATTTTATCTATCCTGAGATAATAGAGGCAATGGCATGGTGGTTTCCTGGAACTGAGTTTGTTGTGCCTGCAGCTCAGTGCTGCTGTGGACTGCCCGCCCTGTCTGCCGGAGCAGTTGATCCTGCACGGAGGCTTATAGAAAGAAATCTCAGGGTGTTCCAGGAGACAGGGTGCGATATCATACTTACCGGGTGTGCCTCATGCAGATACATGATTGACAGATGGCCTGAAACAGTCGGGCCTGATTTCAAGGAAATGGCAGAGCAGGCAGCCGCAGTGACTGCTGAGTTCACGGAGCTGCTTTATAATGAGGATTTCCTCCCTGCACCTGAGCTTTCTGTAAACAGCGGGGTTGCCTTTCATGCGCCGTGTCACAGCAGGTTTTCCTCCTGTGGCACAGGGGCAGCCGAGGCATTTCTGCAAAGAATGCTTGGCAATGATTTTGTTCAGATTGAGCAGGGCTGCTGCGGACACGGAGGCTCATTTTCCATGAAACACGCGGAAATTTCCCATGGGATATTCAGGGAGCGCGTTCATGCCCTGAAAGAGAGCGGTGCATCAACTGTTGTTAC
>WFRQ01000560.1 GCA_015486425.1 Deltaproteobacteria bacterium
ACCTGACACCTGAAAAAGTTGCAGGCTGTAGCATTTATCCCGACAAGGCAGAACTTAAAAATTCAGAGCACAGTACGGGCATTACAGGAAGAAGGGTTCAAAAAATCGCCTTTATACCTGAAAAAGCCGGGAAAGTGACCATTCCGCCAATAAAACTTGTCTGGTGGAACACCCGGGAGGGCAGGCAGGAGACTGCAACGCTGCCTGGAAAAGAGATCACTGTTCTTCCTGCTTCCGGAAAAGCCTCTAAACCGCAGGAGCAGTCCCCACCACTTCCGGCCCCGGCAGGCAGGCAGAAATCTGCGGCCCGGCCCTCCCCTTCCACACAAATCATAAATGCCGCACCAGAGGTTTCAGCCCACAGCCCTTCCAGAAACTTCTTCATGTGGACGTCAGTAATACTTGGAACTGCCTGGCTCATTACATTGATGCTCCTGTTCAGGGAAAGAAGGCTGCGTGCAGACACACGAGGCCATGTACGGAAAAATTTCCCTTCTGGCCAGCCCAGCAGCAGGCAGTTCAGGAAACAATTCAGAGATGCGTGCAGGAAAAATGATCCGCACGCAGTCAAAAGGACACTTCTGGAATGGGCCTGCTCCGTATGGCCTGACGACCCGCCTGCAGGACTCGAAGACATTGCAGGCCGCCTCACAGATGAAAGGGTCCGTGAAGAGATAGAAGCCCTTAACCGAGCGCTTTACCGTGGCTCCGGAGGCTCATGGAGCTGCGGCCCTGGACTTTCAGGGCTGAAAGAGCTACCTGACAGAAATAACTCCGGCAAACAGAGAAATGAGAGCAGATTGCCTCCTCTTTACCCGTCAGGGACGTGAAGGCGTTGAGCTGTTGTCAGATTTGCTATGGGGCTGCCTCATTGCAAAGGCCAAACCTGCGCCTGCGGTCATGAAGGCTCCGGCAAGAGATATACCGAGACTGAAATGTCCGGTATCTGCAAGCCATCCTATAAACCAGGGGATGCCCCCTCCGCCTGCCACGTATGCCAGGGGCACTACGAGAGAAATTACCAGGTTTCTCAGATCAGCGGACACAAGTGAAGAAAGGGCGGAAAACCCTGCAGGGAAAAAGCACACTGCCACCACAGGCTGCATGAACACACACGCATAGAGAAGATTTCCGCTTGCAACTCCCATGACCACCACGAGAAGGCCGCTTGTCCCCAGCACGCCCCCCATGGTACGCACAGCTCCCAGCCGGTCCGAAAGCCAGCCGCCGGTAAGGGCAGCCAATAGAGTTGCCACCCGCGAAAAGCCAGTTACTGAATTAGCAGCCACATCTGTCATGCCATGTACATTTACCAGAAAGAGCGGCAGGAGATTATATACCCCAAGCGTTCCGAGAATTCCCATGCTGAACATGACTATCATCAATGCAAAGCCAGGTGTTCTTACCACCTGACTTATGCGCGAAAGATCAGGCGGTGTGCCAAGAGCAATTTTCCCCCTGTATATCACATAGAAAAGCCCGCCAGCGGCCAGCAGAAGCATGGCATGGAACCTGAACATCTCCTGCCATGGATACCTGTCAAGGAGCAACGCAACTATGAAAGGTGCGCTGACAAATGCAAGGTTTGGTGCCAGCTCATGTACGGAAAAGGCCCGGCCCCATATCCTCTGCGGACATTCTGAGGAAATTACTGCTATTGCAGACGGAAGGTAAAGTCCCGCAGAAAACCCCATGCAGAAAAAACCTCCTCTCAACTCCATGAGGGATGAGGCAAATGAGGTAAGGAACGTGCTGAGGCCAATCAGTATGACTGATGCAGATATTGTGTTTCTGTGCCCGATTTTAGAAGACACAAAACCTGAACTCAGTATGGCGAGAAAGTATCCTGAACTCAGAAGCATAAAAAACGATGATGACTGCGCATGGGAGAGGTCCATGCTCCTCTCAAGGTAGGGAAGAAGCGGAGCAATGATGATACGCGACAGAAAATTGAGATAGAATATGCCTGTGAGAAATACCAGTAGCCTTATCATGGAGGCTGAATGTAACAATTCACATTAAGAAGGCAAGTATCTTGCGCTGACAGAAATTCCGCTGGTTCCCAAACTCCGGTTTGGGAACGCGCAACCGGAAGCTCCTGCTTCCAGAAAAGGATACGTTATATCACGCAGCCGATCTCAAAAGGAAAGAAGCAGGAGCTTCTGTCAACAGGATGCCCAAACTGGAGTTTGGGCACCAGCTTGGGCGGGGTAGGCTCTCGTCACATCAGGGCTGGACGGCAATGCTGTCTCAGACGGCAGAACGTGCAGGGTGCGCACTGCGCACCTTCAGAAAATGCCCCATCCCCTACTGCATATTCAAATATGTCAGCAGGGCATACCCTCCCCCTCCTCCGAACATGGTCATGACAACATGCACCCATGGCTGCTGGCTGAACGGTCTGAATGCCCCCCTGTCAAGGGCCTTGACGTACTCTATCATCTCGCCAAGCTGTCCGGCCTCCACATCGTCCTTGCGCCCTTTGGCCATTATAAGTGCCTGATGAAACTCATCCAGGACCTGACCCCGGAATCTCTCGGCCACCCTCCGCAGCCTTGCAGGCCATATAACCGCATGCATCATGGTAACCACAATCACCATTGCCAGGCCGAGAGGTGTATCCGTCCTGTCAAAGCAGGACAGTCTGGCAAGCAGCATGACAACAATCACTATCATGGGGAAATAGACCATATGGGCTATGGCCTCGCTGTGATGGGCGATAAGACTGATATTAAACCATGCGCTGGAAACACCGGGGGAATTTTCAAGCACGCACCCGTTCCCGGCACTCATGTGACTGCACCACCGGGCATTCCCATCGCGCCCTTCCATCATATCATCCGCAAGTCTGCTGCACATCTTGGTTATATCAGCAACCCACAGCACGAGGAAAAGCATGGGAAGAACAGAAATTGCCACTGCAGCACTGTTCATTATAAAAGCCGCCTCGCCCCTGAATGGAATAAACGGGCGGTCCAGCCTGACCAGCAGCCATGCGGCAAAGAAATAACCGAGCCACAGCACAAAGATACGCCAGAGCCTCAGAGACGGGGTGCAGCGCCTGACATAGTTGTACCAGTCGGCATTCAGGCACTTATGCGCCCTGTTCCCCTTGAGACCGCATCGGGCACAGAACCTGCCAGGGATAGAAGAGATATTGGCCTGAAGGGAGACCGAAGAACGATAAAGCAGGAAGATGGCAAGGATACCTGCAAAAAACAGAAGAAATATAGACGGCCATATACTTATGCCTCCTGCAAGCACAAATGGCTCTCCCCCCATGACCTGCTTTGAAACCACTACATAGAGGAACAGACCGGCAAGGAGTGTGGAAAGCGCCATACCTATCCAGAATTTCCACGGCAGTCTGGCAGGAATGAAACGGAAAAAAGGCAAACTGCCGCAGCCACGCTCTGACTGGGCTGAATCCTGATAAATGCGGGCCTGAAACCTGTCAGGTTTAAGAAGTTGAGCAGACATCAGGAAGAAAAATGGAAATGAAATAATACAAAATGAAATAAAGATATAAACAGTGGACCTGCCAATCCATCCCGGCGCACGGTAAATATCAGAGGCAAGGCAGCATTTCAGCATCATGAAACCGCACAGCACAAAAATGGACACGGCCCAGAACTTCCACGGGATGGATGGCAGCAGTTCCTCGTTCTGGATATATGATGCAACATTTCCCTGCCCTCCAGTACCGCCACGGAAAAGGGCCTTGAAACCATGAGAAATCACGCCGCTAAACTCTTCTCTGTCACCAAAGAGGGCCTGCACGTCAATGATTGAATCAAAGAGGAGGTAAACAGGAGGAAGCAGAAAGAGCAGCAGGGCAAGCCACATCATTACTGCGGTATTACGCTGCAGCCAGGTGCTGTGATATACTGACGGCTGAACACTGAACAATTCATGCCGAGGGTCATTTATGCTTATGTCATAGGCCTCACCAATACCTGTTTCAAATATCCTGGGCAGGTTCAGCATCAGGTCAAAATCCCTCTGGTCAGGGGAAACGCCCCTGAATTCCAGGGCCTTCTGCAGTGTCAAAAAAAGTGAGGTCTGGTAAACGCTTCTGAACGGAGGAATTGTCTTCTGGCACCGAGGAGCAAGCTCCAGCCCGAGAGAGGAGACTACCAATAAATTCCGGCTCCATTTGCTGTACGCAGGGTGAAAGTATCGGGCATCGAGGTCTGTGGTGAAAAATATCACATCAGGCAGAAGATCATGCAGGGCCTCCAGCACAAGCAGCTTGTCATATACATCACTCCCAAGCACCCCCACGGCCCTGAGATTTTCCTGTCGGGCCAGGACCTTCCCCATGCGTCTCAGATAATCATACTGGCTCTGCCCCACTGGCTTCTCAATAGCCTTTGAGTCATCCCCACTGTTTTTCCTGTTGGAAGCTGACTTTTTCGTGGAAGAAACCGTTACAGATGCTGAATGGCCCGGAACCACGCCGTCAAGCCCCCGCATATAACAGTAGCGGGATATGTGCCCGTCAGAGTGCGAATCTGTCCTTTCACCAGAATTAAAAACCTGCTGAAAGGTGTCCATAAGCTCAGATGCATAAATGGAATCCCATTCGGATACCAGGGCTATCCTGTCTCTCGAAGGGTCAATGCCCCGGCGCATCAGCTCCCTGCGCATGGTTTCAGCAAGCTCACCGTCTTCATGTATGGTTCGTACAAATCTGATACCTGCGGCCTGCTGAAAGAGCCGGGCAGGGTCAACTGAGCTGTCCGGCAGCAGAGATTGAATAGAACTGGCAGAATAGTCCACTGTTGCAAACGGAGAGTAAATCAGTGTATTCCTCAGGCTGTACTGGCCGGATTGCCGGTCTGTTGGAGAGATAGACTGTGCCCATCTGATCATGGAACTGAAATCATTGGAGCTCCCAGGGCCAATGAGCATGAACCTGGCCTTGTTGACACCATCAGGCATAATACCTGCCCTGAGCCTGCAGATATCACCCATGGCAGAACCTGGAAACGCCTCTGTATCCAACCACAGCAAGAGTACCTTGCGCGGCTCATGCCCTCCAGCCGTAAACCATTCATAAGGAACAGGGACTCTATGGAGGGGCTCATGTTTTTGCGATGTGCGAAAAGCAAATGAGCTCGGAACCGGTTCCATGAGCTTCTCAGGAGGGTACAGTACATAGCCAACATGACCAGCGTCATCTGGACGGAAGCCAATTGCACCAAGAGCTGAAAGAGCAGCATAGCGGCAACGAATTCGCCATTCCACCGATTCGGCCCTGGGCCCGCCCCAGACCCATATACCTGCCACATCCACACTGTAACCATTGTCAAGCAGACGGGAAACACCGCTGCCCAGGTCCGTGAGCCTGTGCCCTTCCAAAGGGTAAGAGGGAAGTTTGTTGCTTTCACGGGCTGCCTGTTCCACAGCAGCAAACGGATCCTGCCAGAGTCGGGCAGGTACGCCAGCACCTGGAGAATACTCTGAATACTTTAAAACACCGCTTGTCCTTTTCACATGAAAGGGCTTCTGGGTAACAAACAGGGCGCCGAAAATCAGTGTGAAAAGAAGAATGCCACCTGAGACCGGAAACAGTGCTCCGGATTTTTTCTGCTCCATCTGCCCACCTGCACAAGGAGAAAGACTGACACCGCAAGGGAATGCCATGCGTCTGTTTTTGCACCTTGAAATTGAAAAAAATACTGCGTGGCAGTATCACATCCATGGCACGGCAGCCCTTAAAAAATGTATTATGAAATAATTCTACATCAAGCAATAAAGGTGAACAACCCATTCCATGCAGAAACATTCACCCTGCTGAAGGTTTCCCTCGTTGTAACTGCTTACCCCCCTCCAGGATGAATTCCCTTAACGGAAAGGCACTTTTCACACAACACACGTATCTGTTCAGGAGGCGCTGCAGATGCAAGGCGGAGGGGGCGAAGGTGTACTTCCCGTACTTCGAGCGGGAGCATTCCCCGTTTGTCCCGCCTTTTCTATTATTGCGGAGGCTGTGTGGCTTTTTGAGACTTGTTCTGCGAGAAAACCTGCAGGGAACGTTCGAAAGACCTCATGACAGTTTCAGAACCAGTCTCAAAAAGTTACATAGCCGAAGCACGTTATGATATTGGGACAAACGGGGAATGCTCCCCTTCGAGCCCCGGACAACGCTTCAGATGCTGTACCCCCCTGAGCAGATACGAAGCAGGAGCTTCGGTCAACAGGGTGCCCAAACTGGAGTTTGGGCACCAGCACGCGCGGGGTAGACA
>WFRQ01000561.1 GCA_015486425.1 Deltaproteobacteria bacterium
GCGCCCTTTCTCCTGATAATGCGGGGGGCGGCAATCATTACCTGATCTCCCTCCCACCTTTTCATTACAGCCGTGACTATCTCCTCCACCGGCATGGATGACATGGGGATGCCGCAGTCAGTACACCACGGCACAGCAACCCTTGCGTACAGCAGCCTGAGATAGTGGGCTGTTTCCGTCATTGTGGCAACCGTTGCCATTGGCCCGGCACGGCTTGTGCGCTGCTCTATGGCAACAGATGGGGTAAGGCCGCTGAGCCTGTCCACATCAGGCCGCTGGTACATTGCCACAAACTGCCTCATGTACGAGGAAAGCCCCTCAACATACCTCCTCTGCCCCTCTGAAAATATGCAGTCAAATGCCAGGGTTGACTTGCCGGAGCCGGATACCCCGGTGATTACCACCAGTTTCCCGTGAGGAATTTCAAGGGATATATCTTTAAGGTTATGATGCCTTGCCCCTTCAATACTGATAAAGGAATGTGCGGCAGACCTGTGATAAACAGGCAACGGGCCTGATGCCTCCCTGATGGAATCCGCATTGGCGCCGGTTAAAACCTGCCTTTCGCCAAGCATCCTTCCTGTAAGAGACTGGCTGCAATGCACAAGCCCGGCAGGAGGGCCCTGGTACAGTACCCTTCCGCCCTGCGAGCCGCCGCCAGGCCCAAGATCAATAACATGATCCGCCGAGGCAATGACATCAAGGTCATGCTCAACAACCACCACTGCATTTCCATACACTGCAATGCGCTTGAGTGATGTGATCAGCATCCTGGTCTCAGAGGCGTGAAGCCCCCTTGTTGGCTCATCCAGGATATACAGCCCTGTGCTTCTGCCGCGCCATCCCTTCTGAAGATAGCCTGCCAGTTTAAGACGCTGCATTTCACCTGCTGACAGGGTGTTCAGAGGCTGCCCAAGCTTAAGATGACCTATGCCAAGTTCCAGGGCAGGGGTGATACGCCTGACAAGCAGGCTGGAGTCCTGGAAAAATTCCGCCGCATCCGAAACTGTCATATCCAGTATATCTGCAATGGTGCGGCCCCTGTATTTTACCTGCAGCACCTCGCTGCCATAACGCTTTCCGCCGCAGTTGGGGCAGGGCAAAGTCAAATCAGGCAGAAACTGCATCTCCACCACCTCGCATCCCTGTCCCTTGCACTCCTCGCACCTTCCGCCTGCTGTATTAAAGGAAAAGCTGCCGGCAGTAAGCCCTGCTGACCGGGCCTGTTCTGTGGCGGCAAACAACTTGCGTATTGCATCCATCATCCCAAGCGCAGTTGCCGTGCATGCCCTTGGCGTGCCTGAGGGCGGACTCTGGTCCACAAGAACAGCGAACATGATTCGCCAGGGCAGGAAAAGTGACTTGTGATTGCCAGGCCTTTCGGTGGCAACGCCCTTCTTTCGCTGCGCCGCACGGTAAAGCACCTCCTCTGCCAGGGTTGACTTGCCGGAGCCGGACACGCCGCTTATGCAGGAAATGCATCCAATGGGGAAACGCACATCCACTGCATGCAGATTATGCTCTGATACGCCTTTAAGCTCTATGTATTCCCCCTGCATCTCCTTATGGCGTTCCAGAATGTAATGCCAGGACACTGGGTTCATGCCGTTTTCTGCAACAACGGAAACTGACTCCCCTGTTTTCCAGACACCCGGCGCATACTGCCCTGATACTTGATCCGGAGGCCCCTGGGAAACCACCTGACCGCCCATTGAACCGGAACCTGGCCCAAGCTCAATCACCATGTCAGCCGCTGCTGACAGGACAGGATCATTATCCACTGCGATAACTGAATTGCCCTCCTGAACCAGTCCTCTGAGCACAGAGGCAATACGCCTGATATCCGAGGCGTGCAGCCCTGTTGACGGCTCTTCCACGCAGTAAAGTGTGTGTGTAAGCCTGCTCCCCATTGCCCTTGCCATGTTGATTCTTGCAGCCTCCCCACCTGAAAGTGTCCTTGATGAGCGGTCCATTGTGAGATACGACAGCCCGGCCTTTTCCAGCACCTCAAGTCTGTGAGACAGGTCTTCAAGCAGGGCAGTAGAGGCCCGGTCAGGAGAATATTCGCGAAAAATTTCCCTGCACCACCTGAGCCCTTCACTGATTGTCATGCTGTAAAATTCAGGTATGGTGATAGCGCCCAGTCTGTAAAGCAGGGTTTCCTGCCTGAACCTGCCTCCCCTGCACACAGGGCAGGGAAGGTATGTGCGATACCTGGCAAGGAGCACACGTATATGGGGTTTGTACCGTTTTTTTTCAAGCTTTCTGAAAAACGCTTCTATACCCGGCCACTCTCCCTGCCCCCTGAATATCTGTTCTCTGATCTCAGGGGAAATAGTTTCCCAGGGAGCTCCTGTATCAACACCCCGGGCACGGCACCAGGATATGAGCCTGCTCTGCCACCTTGCGCGGGTGACAAACGGCCTTATTGCCCCTAAGCTTATTGAAAGTTTCCTGTCAGGAACCACGAGATCAGGATCAACTGCCTGCACCCTGCCATATCCCATGCAGTGAGGACAGGCCCCGGCACCTGAATTAAATGA
>WFRQ01000562.1 GCA_015486425.1 Deltaproteobacteria bacterium
GTGCATGCCTCTATTACAGGATCAAGGCCCACAATGCGGTGCGCGCTCACCTTGTATGTATCGTCTCCGCCTGCCTCGTTGAGATAGAGTTCCAGGGTGGCAGACTGTATCTCAGCATCCTGCGGCAGTGCAGACAGGTTCCACTTCATGATAATGGCATTAGCTGCTGTATCCGTGGGCCATGTGTATGTGCGCAGGCTTGGAGAATCAGTGTAATTTTCCGTATTTATGTTAATGTAGGTATCTGCGGCAGTACCGGTAAGATCGGCCCCGCTGTTTTCACCAAGTACCCAT
Source organism: Deltaproteobacteria bacterium (assembly GCA_015486425.1). GTDB lineage: Bacteria > Desulfobacterota > Dissulfuribacteria > Dissulfuribacterales > QOAL01 > S144-17. The sequence goes on from WFRQ01000562.1 coordinate 295, forward strand.
GTATATGTATGACCCTGCTTTACCTCCACCTGGGCAGTCTCGGTATCCTGTCCGCCCTTGTCATCTGTGACGGTGAGAGTGACTGTGTAGGTGCCGGGAGTTTCGTAAGTATGCGATGTGGTCTGACCGGAGGCAGTGCTGCCATCCCCCAGGTTCCACACATATTCAGTTATGGAACCGTCTGAATCAGAAGAGGCAGTTCCTGCAAGATTTACTGTGACAGGGGCAAAGCCCGAGGCATTGTCCAGATCAATGGAGGCCACTGGAACCTGATTTTCTGCCACAACTATCTGCATGGAAGCCTGATCCGCGGCGCCGTCGTCATCTGTTACAGTAATGGTAACAGTATATGTACCGGCAGATGCGTATGTGTGAGCCGCAGTTGCGCCTGAGCCGGTGGTACCGTCGCCAAAGTTCCACTGAGTATCAACTATGCTTCCATCGCTGTCAGTTGATGAACTGTTAAACGCCACGTCAACCGGGGCTATGCCTGTGTCCGGAGAGGCTGTGAATCCGGCGGTTGGAGGTACATTGGGCAGTTCATATGTCCTGCTGACCTCTTCTGAAAAATCACTTTCCTGGCCTGCAAGATCAACTGCCTTTACGGCAAAATAATATGTATTCCCAGGTTCCAGACCTGTTATCTCAACCTGGGTCTGGGTGGGACTGTTTACATCTACATGGGCTGTATAATCCCTGCTGGCGGTCCCGTAAAATACCTTGTAACCGTAAATGTCAGGTTCAGGGTTAGGATCCCACGCAATGGTAGCTGTTTCCGCAAAAGCGGATGAGCACAGCCACAGCACAAACAGCATGGCGATAAACAAGCTTCGTCCTGTTAAAAAATTTTTATAATGTTTTTTAGTCATTTTTGACCCCCTGCCAATGTTCAACAACCATGTTTAAAAAAATTAAGGTGTTGATTTAATGTATTTTTTTCTCTATTTTTGCTTTGCTTGTTAAATTTTTTTCCTGTGTTTTGCATAAATGCCGACTTGTGTATATGGCAAGGGGCATACCATGTATTTAATGACACGGTTTAAGAACACGCTGTAATGCCTTTATTCAGGATATTTACGTCCAGGGCATAAGAGATTGACTTGAAGGGAGTAACGCAATATTAGTAGGGGTTTGTATGAGCGTCGTGAAGACAGCTCAAAGCTGAAAGCTCAAGGCTCAAGGCTCAAAGCTGGAAGCTCAAAGTATAAAAATTAAACCTGAGTTGAGCGACTTTCCGTTATGGGAATTCATCCTGGAGGGGGAGCAGTTATATTTGAGCTTTTGGCCAACTTTCATACTGTCGAACAGATCTGGTGTATTTCCAGTAATAAAGGTGAAAAATGACATTTCAGGAACTTATAACAAGACTTAACAACTACTGGCAGAAGCAGGGATGTCTGCTCCTTCAGCCATACGACATGGAAGTCGGGGCAGGAACATTCCACCCTGCGACCTTTCTGCGTTCCCTGGGAAGTGAGCCGTGGAATGCCGCCTATGTGCAGCCTTCCCGACGTCCTACTGACGGACGTTACGGTGACAATCCAAACCGTCTTCAGCACTATTACCAGTATCAGGTGGTGCTTAAGCCTTCTCCGGAGAATGTGCAGGAACTTTACCTTGAAAGCCTTTCGGAATTTGGCATTGATCTCTCACGCCATGATGTGCGCTTTGTGGAGGATGACTGGGAATCTCCAACGCTGGGTGCCTGGGGACTTGGCTGGGAGGTATGGCTGGATGGCATGGAGATCACACAGTTTACGTACTTTCAACAGGTGGGCGGCATTGACGTAAAACCGGTGACTGCTGAAATAACCTATGGTCTTGAAAGAATTGCCATGTATCTCCAGGAAGTGGACAATGTCTATGACCTGAAGTGGAACGACTCTGTACTCTACGGATATGTGCACCACAGGGATGAGGTTGAGTTTTCTGCCTACAACTTTGAGGCTGCCGGAGTTGAAGCCCTGAAATCCATGTTTGACACCTTTGAATCCGAGGCGCTGAAACTTCTGGAACAGGGACTGGTGCTTCCTGCCTATGACCTGTGCCTGAAGTGCTCTCACACCTTTAATCTGCTTGATGCCAGGGGGGCAATCAGTGTTGCAGAGCGCACTGCCTATATCGGCAGGGTCAGGAAGCTGGCCAGAGGGGCCGCACAGGGCTATGCGGAAAGCCTTGAATCGCAGAATGAATCGTCCAAAAAATTCCCATATGCATTTGCAGGCACCGGGCAGACCAGGCAGAACAAAAAAGGGATAGATAAAGGTTCCACGCAGGATAACAGCAAGCCAAAAGGGGGAAAGAGCTGATGTCGGACACAAAAAATCTCCTGTTTGAAATTGGAGTGGAGGAGCTGCCGGCAGGTTTTCTCTTCCCTGCGCTTGATCAGTTACGCAAGCTTGCTGAGGAGGGTTTTAAAAGCAGAAACCTTGAATCTGACAAAATATCATGCGTGGGCACGCCAAGACGCCTGACGCTCGCTGTGGAAGGTCTCTCATCACGTCAGCCGGATATCACAGAAAAGATAACAGGGCCTGCGGCAGCCATAGCCTTTGACGCTGATGGCAAGCCCACAAAGGCCGGAGAAGGATTTGCAAGATCAAAGGGACTGAATGTAAGTGACCTTCGCATAGAAAAAACAGAAAAAGGCGAATATGTGGTGGCAGAGAGGACCATCCAGGGGCTGGACACTGTTCAGATACTCGAGGAAATGCTTCCTGACATTATTACATCTCTGCATTTTCCCAAATCCATGCGCTGGGCCAACCATGACCTGCGCTTTGCCAGGCCTGTCAGGTGGATTGTGGCCATTTTTGGCAGCGAGACAGTAGAGTTCAGTATTGCCGGTGTGACATCAGGAGCCGAGAGCCGGGGGCACCGGTTCATGGCTCCGGAGACCATCAGGCTTGAGGCTGACATGGGAGGCTACATGCAGGCTCTGGAAAATGCCTTTGTGCTGGCAGACCCTGA
>WFRQ01000563.1 GCA_015486425.1 Deltaproteobacteria bacterium
TCAGCATTCGTGATGACATGAAGCAGAGAATGGATGCCAATGCCGCGTTTCTCAACAACAATCCATCTGTGAGGATTGAGATACAGGGCAACTGTGACGACCGGGGCACAAACGAGTACAATATTGCGCTTGGCGAAAAGAGGGCCATGGCGGCAAAGAGATACCTCATAAACATGGGCGTTGATCCTGACAGGATGGATGTTGTGAGCTTCGGTGAGGAACGCCCCTTGGACCCGGCTGATACACCAGAGGCATGGGCCAAAAATCGCAGGGATGACTTTGTGATCACAGGAAGATAGCAACCTTATTTGAACGTATTTATTCAGCGCAGGTGAATGGTCTTGTTTTGAAGCTCAAAAACATGCCATGCCCGCACAATTGATTGTTTCAGCGTATGACCAATTTGAAAATTAAAAACCTTAAATACTTTGGAGGAGTTATTCACACAATGGAGATCAGACGTATTTCAGTAATTTTTATCACTTTTCTTTTTCTTGCATCTTTTACCCCGTCAATAAGCCACGCAGCAGGGAACATAAAAATCGGCGTTATTAATATGCAGCAGGTGGTCAGAGGCTCAAAGGCTGGCAAGAAGGCCATGGCGAAGCTTCAGAAAAAATTTGAAAGCGTGCAGAAAAAACTCAAGGCCAAGCAGGACAAACTCAAAAAATTCAAAAAGGAGATCGACCAGAAGGCATCTCTGATGAATGAGGAGTCACGGATAAAGAAGCAGCGCCAGCTTCAGCGCCAGTTTGCCGAGTACAAGCAGGATGAAGAGGATGCCAAGGTGGAGATGCAACAGGAAGAGGCAAAGCTCATGGAGCCCATTGTCAAAAAGCTGGAAAAGATAGTGGTTAAAATTGGCAAGGATGAAAAGTACACCCTTATCCTTGAAAAAAATATGCCAGGCATGTATTACATTTCTCCTGACGCGGACATTACCAACAAGGTAATAAAGAAATTCAATGCCGCGAAATAAAGCGGCCACAGGCCTGCGGGAGGAGAGAATCAGGCAATGCTGAAAATAGACATACGGGAACAGGAGTCCCTTACTCCTGAACAGATCAGGGAACTTGAATCAATGTGGAACAGGTGCGCCCGGCGCATAGTCCTGTCCACAACACTGGCTGGAAGCGGTCACCCCGGCGGCTCCCTTTCCACTCTTCATACCCTTCTTGTGCTTTACAGTACAATAAATCACTATCCGGATGATCCCCGGCGTGATGGCAGGGACAGGGTAATAATGAGTATCGGGCATGTGTCACCAGGGGTTTACGCAGTGCTTTCCGAGTTCGGGTACGTGAGCGAGGAGCAGTTCCTGAAGGAATTTCGCAGGGATGGCTCGATCTTTACCGGCCATGTTGAACAGATTGTCCCAGGCGTGGAATGGAACACGGGAAACCTGGGCCAGGGCCTGTCAGTTGCCACTGGCGTTGCGGCTTCTGAAAAACTCAGAAAAGGCAGTGCAACCACATTCTGCATAATGGGTGACGGGGAGCAGCAGAAGGGCCAGGTGGCTGAGGCCAGGCGCTTTGCCATGAAATTCGGGCTTGGAAATCTGATAGGCATTATTGACAGGAATCACCTTCAGATCGGGGGTTCCACCGAGGATGTCATGCCTGTAAAGGTGCGGGAGGATTACCAGGCTGCGGGATGGAACGTGGTTTATGTGCCGGATGGCAATAACTTCCAGGAGGTTTACAAGAGTCTCAGAAGGGCAGTCACCGGAGAGAATCTCACGGAAAACATACCGGTTGCGCTTGTAATGCGGACAGTAATGGGCAAGGGAATCTCCTTTATGGAGAACAAGGCCAAGTACCACGGCTCACCGCTTCCGCCTGATGACTGCAGAAAGGCCCTTGAGGAGCTTGGCGCTGATCCTGCAATTCTTGATGAGTGGAAAAAGAAACGTGAAGCCCACTCAGTGGATAAATCCGGACATGATATCCAGGTCAAATATCCTGACATCGACCCTGGCACGCCGAGGGTTTATTCTGCAGATACCATAACAGACTGCCGTTCAGCATATGGCAATGCCCTTGAAGACCTTGCTGACAGTAACAACCGTGGTACTGTTCCAAAAATTACAGGCTTCAGTTGCGACCTTGAGGGCTCTGTAAAGATGAAGGGCTTTCACAAGGTTAACCCTGATGCCTTTTTTGAAACAGGCATTCAGGAGCACCATGCGGCTGCGTGCGCCGGCGCCATGAGCGTGGAAGGCTTTGCTCCGTTCTTCAGTACCTTTGGTGTTTTTGCCGCTGGAGAGACCTACAACCAGCACAGACTCACAGACCAGAATCATGGCAACATCAAGGTGGTGGCAACTCACGTCGGCCTTGACGTAGGCGAGGACGGCCCCACCCACCAGTGTATTGACTATATCTCTTTAATGGAAAACCTGTTTGGCTTTTCCATATTCATTCCGGCAGACCCAAATCAGACAGACCGAATAGTCCGTTATGCTGCGGCAAACCCAGGCAGCGTATTTGTGGGCATGGGCCGCTCAAAGATGGCCAGCATAACCGACAGTCAGGGCAATCCGTTCTTTGGCGCGGATTATGTGTTCCAGCCCGGAAAGGCTGATCTGCTGAGAGAAGGATCTCAGGCCACCATAATCGGATGCGGTTCTGTGATGCCAAACGTAATGGCTGCTGGTGAAATGCTGGAAAAGGCAGGCCACAGTGTGGCAATTATAAACATGGCATCCATCAAGCCTGTTGATGAACAGGCCATTCTCGATGCCGCTGACAGGGGACCTGTGGTAACTGTGGAAGACCATATTGCCACAACCGGCCTGGGCGGTATTACCGGACGGGTAATGGCAATGCACGGCAAGGCCCAGCGGCTTGTGACCCTTGGAGTTACAAGGTACGGGGCGTCAGGAAAGCCCGCAGACCTCTATGCGGATCAGGGGCTTGATGCAGACAGCATCAGAAGGACAGTGGAGGATTTGCTGTAATCAGAAAGGAGCGTTCCCTGTTTGTTCTGCCTTTATTGCGGAATTTGTAGCACGGAGCTTTGAATTACCTGTGGACTTGGCAACAATGATGAACCTCGAAAAACCGCAGTGCCCGCTTTTCCCCTGCAGTGCTTTGTGTACGCCCGTCATGGGCATGAGCTTATGAGGTGAAAGTCCTCTGTAGCTGAACCACTGATAGAATCTCTCTATCATAAACTTTCATAACATGGGGCTTGTCACCCCCCTGACATGAAAGTTAGCTCAAAGCTCAAAGTCGGAAGCTGAAAGCAAACATGGCTTCTTTTACTTTGAGCCTTGAGCTTTCAGCTTTGAGCTTTGAGCTGTTTTCGGATAAAAAGCTGTGAGTCGACGGACAGAAATCACATAAAAGGCCGAACACTCCCTGCTCCTTAGTGCGGACCCGCACGCTGGGTGGTTGCGGGGAGGGCGGGGGAGAGCCCCGACTTTACCCGATTATGCCTTGGATTTACGCAATTTTCTATGAGTTGAGTCGATAATCAAGTATATGTGGTGATTTTTTGAGAAGATCTAGAAGAACTCTTGTAGCTCCTGTTGGTTGCCTTTTTCCTTGTTCCCACTGTCGTATTGATGATGGGCTTACATTGAGTAACTTTGCAAATACTGTCTGGCTTAGGTTCAGCTTTTCTCTTATCTCTCTGATTTGATAGGTTGTTAGATTTACTTCAGGTATATCGATACCAAGGGCCTTCAGTTCTTTTTCTGTGAAAGAAGTTTTGAAGCCAGCCTTAACTAAATCATGAACAGTATTGCCGATAGCATTTTTTATGGAATCTCTCATAGCCCTGCCTCCAAATCAAACAAAATTTGTTTCTTTATGGAGTTGTTGATTTGCTCCTCGTTTAATGCGAGCAAATCGCTTCCTAATTTTTTGAAATAACTCAATTCCTGTTTATCAATATTTGATTTTTCGTTTTTGCCAAAACCGTAGAGAAATATAGCTTTTTCCTCAACCCTGTACACTACAATAGTTCGAAATCCTGAGCTTTTGCCTTTACCTGGGCGTTGGACACGTACTTTGTAGATATTGCCTCCCAAGTCAGCAACGGATAGCCCATTTTCAAGATTTTCAATGGCCTCCAGTAAATTTTCATCACTAAGATTTGTTTTTCGAGCCCATTTTTTAAACCATTTTGTGCATAGCTTTTTCATGAAATTACTATAACTCTTTGAGTTATAGTTTTCAAGGTTTTGGTATTGCAGAGGCTTTTAAACTTTCATGACATGGGGCTTGTCACCCCCCTGACATGAAAGTTAGCTCAAAGCTCGAAGCCGGAAGCTGAAAGCAAACATGGGGCTTCTTTTACTTTGAGCCTTGAGCTTTCAGCTTTGAGCTGTTTTCGGATAAAATTTAGGGCATAACGTTATGATATTGGGACAAACAGGGAATGCTCCCTATTCGCATACAAAATCCACAACATCGTCCATGAGGTCACGCAACAGTTTTTCAGGCAGTGACGGTGCCTGAGCCAGCGTAATTGCCCGCATCACAAGCGCAGCATCTTCCTGGCCGACAAATCCACCTGGCACAGCCTTTTCCCACAGCCAGACACCTGCGTTATCCGCACTGACCGGGCTTTCAAGCCCTGCCCTTGAAGATGCCGCTGCAAGTGCCGAAGAGAGCAGCAGATCAGCCACTCCCTCAAAACACCCCTGTTCCATGAGTATCCGGGCGCCCTTGAGTTTTTCTTCTGCAACACGCGTTAGACGGGAACCTCCCGGTTCGTCTTTTTCCTCAGGCTCAAACAGTACGGCAGCCCCTGCAGCAGGCGATCCGCTTCCAAGCCGCTCAAGCCCTTTGAGCGTGCGCTGATCAATAAATGCCACAGGGATTTTTTCAGAAAGATGGGCAGCCACCTCATCGGCATGTTCATCAACAGTGTCAATCACCACAAGCA
>WFRQ01000564.1 GCA_015486425.1 Deltaproteobacteria bacterium
AACGAATATCAGGTAACAATACAGGGGGAAAATAGAGGAGGGAACCCATGTCACGCTCACCTTTTTTACAGGCCATTGCAAAATTTCTATGCTTCATGATGGTTATCCAGGGATGGCCACTTATGCAGCTCAGCCACGCATACAGGTGGGAATTTGACAGGATAAAGGCAGAGCGAATTATTCAGTTTCTCTCCTTTATTGAACCTGATACAGCGGAAGCTGCCCCGCATGTGATAACCGTCCCGTTTTTCCCTGGCGATCTTCTTGTACCTCATGAGACATGGTCAGGAGAGACTGTCACATTAAAGGGAGTGCTTAAAGACCCGGATGATACCAGACAGTACGGTTATTACTGGACATTCGGAGACGGGTCCGTTTCACCACTCCGGTATGTCACAGATAACCGCGACCTTTCCTTTCCTCATATTTACAACGCCGCGCCGGACACGTTATTCATTGCCACATTAAATCTTATAGATATCAACCAGGGGGATGGACCATTCTTTTACGATTCGTTTGATGCAGACAGCCTTCAGGAAGAATATTCAATATTTGATCTCGGATACACCTCTTCGGCATGGAGCATTGACAACGGACTTCTTCTACAGACCTCAAATACAGTTTCCTCTTCCGGCCCTCTCGGCACCATTCTGATCAAAAACCAGGAGGAATATGCTGATCTTTCGCTGACATTTGAAATCAGCGGCACTGATAATGACACAGTGGGCCTTATTCTCAGATTCCAGGACAGAGACAACTTTTATGTTGCATGGCTTAACGAGCAGGAGAGTAGTGCGGAGATTGGAAAGTATATCTCAGGGATATACACTGCAATTGGATCAAAAAACGGTACTTTTGATTTTAACTACAAAGGCTCACACATTTTGGGATTCAGCGCCAGGGGCAACCGTCTTGAACTATCAGTTGACGGGGCCCCTGTGCTTACAGCCCTGGACACCACCTTTGCATCAGGCAGATTCGGTCTGGGATGCGGAGGATATAACGGATTAAAGTCTGAATATCTGTCCGTACTTCCCAATGAAGATGCGCATAATCCCATAAGTTCAGATGAATACAGGATAATTGTAAGGGAAAAGACCCTTCACGTTGAGGTAAACAAGGCCATTGATGACGCGCTGTGGTGGCTTTATACCAACAGGGAAACAACTCCAGAGAATTATACAAGGTGGAATAATCTCTATAACAACCATAACTATTATGGCAACACCACGGCATCGGCTGTGCAGGCATTTGAAATAAACGGCCATCTTGAATCAGGCGACCCGGAAGAAGATCCCTATGTAGAGGCAGTCAAGGGAGGCATGGCATATCTGCTCTCACAGCTATCCACTGTAGATATGGAAATACAGGCAGGAAACGACCCTGATTCCAACCACAACGGCATAGGCCTGACCTGGCCAGGCAACAGACAGGTATATGAACAGGGAGCTGTGATGGATGCCCTGATTGCTTCAGGCACCCCTGACCAGACAGCCAGTTACGGCGGTTTGAATGTATTGGGACGGCGCTATCAGGACATTGTGCAGGACATGGCTGATACATATGCATACGGGCAGGACGACTATGGAGATAATCGAGGCGGCTGGCGTTATGCATGGAACAGCAGCTCCCCTGATAACTCCGCAGCCCAGTGGGGTGGTATAGGGCTTGCTGCAGCAGAAAGACACTTTGACTGCACTGTACCTGAATGGGTCAAGGAGCAGAACAAAAACTGGCTGGATTACAGTTACAACGACGCGGGTTACTTCGGCTACCTGGATACCCAGGCCGGAAACTCAGGGTTTGGTACAGGGCCGGGCGGTATGGTTCAGATGGCATTTGACGGTATTGAGGTGACCTCTGCACGATGGCAGCAGTGCATGCAATATCTGGAGGGGAAGTGGGCATCCTTCTCGGGCTGGAATGCCAGCAGCAGGACCTATAAAACCCCCATCCGCTTTTATGCATACTATGGCTTTGTAAAGGCCATGCGCCTTGCCAACCCCCGGGAGGTAACCCATATGCCTGGAGGACTGGACTGGTATGGTGATGACCAGCAGGGGCTTGCCACGGTCCTTGTAAACAGGCAGAACCCCGATGGTTCATGGCCAATGGCTGTGCATCCAACCGTGGGCATACAGACAGCAGTAGCATGGAACATAATAGTTCTTACCCGCACTCTGTTTGAAAAACCCCCTGTTGCTGTAATCCATGCGGAACCTGACCCTGGGGCCATAGGCATGGATATCACCCTTGATGCGTCGGATTCCTATCACATTGATCCGGCAAAACAGATAGTAGGCTATCTATGGGATTTTGACGCGTCTGACGGCGTTGATTTTGAACATCCCGATGCTACTGGAGTCACTGCCGCCCATACCTTTGGAGAACTTGGAGATTATATTGTCTCTCTCAAGGTCATTGACAACAGTACCCCTGTTCGATTTGACACATCCACATTCACACTCCATGTCACTGTCCCGCCTCATCCGCCCACAGCAGTCGTAGGCGGCCCATATATAGCTGCTACAGGAGAAGATGTGCATGTAAACGGCTCTGGTTCTTACGACATTGATCAGTCCCTTGGAGACTCCGTAACAGCATGGGACTGGGAAGGCGATCTCGAAGCCCCTTACAATTATGATGATGCCCATGGCATCAATGCCGTGCTGCCCCCCTTTGAGGAGCCCGGTGTTCACGATATTATCCTCAGAGTAAGTGACAACACACAAACCGTTTTCCCGGACGCAGGCCAGCCCGACCTTTCAGATACTGATTTCGGGCATGTTAAAGTCTATATCCCCGGAGTTACCCATCTCACGGCCCGTGCCAAGGACACCAAATGTGAACTCACATGGAATCCTACAACTGCCGAGGCATACCGCATACTTCGTTCAACAATGGGGCCCAACGAAGGTTTTGTGCAGATAGGCACCACCACCTCTGATTACTCAGTCTTCATTGACCATAACCTGGCAGAGACACCAGGTGAGCCTGTAAACGCATGCAGAGGAGACCTTAATAACGATTTTGTGGTGGATACGCTTGATGCGGCAATCTTCACATCCGAGCTTGGTTCATCCTCGTGCAGCCAGACTGAGCCCTGCAAGGCGGATTTTGACAGGGACGGCGACGTTGACGGCGTTGACAGCGCATTTTTCCAGGCCGATATGAACCGTACCGGATGTCTGCAGGTCACAGGCATTGAGATGAACAGAGATTACTGGTATCGCATCATGACTGAAGTGGACGGCATTACGCGGTTATCAGAACCTGTTTTTGTACATTCCGGCGGGAAGCTCCATGACCACCCGCCTGTCATTACATCCTCTCCCGTTGAACATGCTCAAGAGGCCTCAGCCTATGAGTATGATGTTGACGCCATTGACCCAGAAGGCACCCCTCTTATCTATATCCTTGACCTGGCTCCCGAGGGCATGGAGATAGAACAGGATACCGGCATGATTTCCTGGGTGCCGTCCCGTGATCAGGCAGGCATTCAGGACGTGATGGTGCGCGTGCAGGATGGTGCAGGCATATCCGCCACCCAGTTTTTCCAGGTGATGGTTGCCCCCCGTGAAAACAGCGCTCCTTCCGTGCATATCAATGGGCCTTATTCCGCACTCATAAACGAAACCATAAACTTTTCGGCGTCTGCCACTGACCCGGAAGATGATGCCCTGGTCTCGTGGCACTGGTCATTTGGTGACGGGACAGAGATCACCGGTGAGCATGTTGCTCACAGCTATAAGGCGCCAGGCAGGTACACTGTAACATTGTTTGTCACAGATGACCGCGGGGCCACCGGACATGCAGAAACATCCTGTGTAATCAGCATGCCAAACAGACCTCCTGTTGCAGATATAACATCAGCCCCCACTGGCTTTGCCAATAGTGAAATGCTGTTCGATGCCAGCAGCTCATATGACCCTGATGGTGACGTACTCTCCTGTACGTGGTCATTTGGAGATGGAACCCAGCCTGCATCAGGCTTACAGGTATCGCATATTTTCATTGAGCCTGGGACCTACACAATAACCCTTGGAGTGGATGATGGCAGAGGCGGCAGTGATTCGGCCCAGTCAGAAATTATTATTTCTCCGCCTAACCAGCCGCCTGTTGCGGAATTCTCTCATTCCGGGACACTGGCGGCCCTTGAGACAATCACCTTTGACGCTGGCAGTTCAACTGATCCTGACGGCATTATCACCTCCTGGCAGTGGGATTTCGGAGATGGGATCAGGACCACAGGCAAGATGGTAACTCACGTGTATTCCAGCACCGGCACCTATACGGTAACTATAACCGTATCAGACAATCTCGGCCTCACTGATACAACAACACGTACAATTACTGTCTCGGAAAATCAGCCACCCCAGGCTGTCATGGATATATCCGGCAATCTCATTGAAGGAGATACAATCACCTTCTCTGCTGCCAGGTCATCAGACCCTGAGGGGGCTTCTATTACCTGTGCATGGGCCTTCGGAGACGGGGCCACTGCGTCAGGTTTGGAGGTCAACCATGCCTACGCTGCTCCCGGCAGTTATATTGTGGAACTCACTGTTACAGACCCGTACGGTCTTACAGACAGTGCCGGTAACAATATAATAATTCAGCAGCTTACCGGCCCGAGAGCCATCTTCTCCATCTCAGGCGATCCTGTAATCAATAACGAGCTGCAATTTGACGGCAGCGCATCCACTGCACAGCAAGGACACTCCATACTGTCCTATCAGTGGGATTTCGGGGATGGCAGCAGTGACAGCAGCGGCCCTGCTGTAAATCACACCTATACAAATCCTGGAAATTACCAGGTAACCCTGAGAGTCACAGACGACCAGGGAAGCTGGCATCAGACAGGCAGAACAGTGACAGTATATGCCACTCCCAACCGCCTTCCTTCAGTCCGCATCAATGCCCCTGAATCAGGCGTGGAAGGTCTGAGTCTCACTTTCAGCGCTTCAGGCTCTGACCCTGATGGCAACCCCATTGAATACTCCTGGACATTCGGTGACGGCTCAGCCGCGCAGGGCGTGTCAACAACCCATGCCTTTACCCAGGCAGGAACATACACGGTTACAGTTACTGTAACAGACAGCCGCAACGGACAGGCATCTGATTCCGCCCAAGTGGAAATAACCCAGCGCCCTGACCATAACGTGGCCCCGGTTGCACAGGCAGGCGGTCCGTACAGGGGTGATATCAACCAGGAAATTACCTTTGACGCAAGCAACTCATACGATCTCAATCTGGATACCCTCACATTCCACTGGGATTTCGGAGACGGAACCAGTGGCAGCGGTATAATGGCAACGCATGCTTACAGTGCATCAGGACCATACACCGCTACCCTGCAGGTAACTGATCCGGACGGCCTGATGTCAACTGACTCAGCAGCAGTGCGGATCATTGACACCTCGGACCATGACGCCCCTGCGGTTACAATTGAGTCACCTGTTAATGACTCCACTGTTACTGAACCTGTTGACATAACCGGTACCATCAGTGCAGATGACACGGAATGGTGGCGGCTTGAATATGCAGAGGCAGGCACCACGGAATTTGTGGAATTTGCATCTGGATCAGGTGAAATAACATCAGATGTGCTTGGACAGTTTGACCCCACCATGCTTGTAAACGGCATCTATGATATCAGGCTCACCGCAGGTGATTTCAACGGTAATACCAGTTCCGACACGGTGCAGTATCTTGTCAAGGGGAATATGAAACTGGGTATTTTTACTGTCTCGTTCACCGATATGAATATTCCGCTGGTGGGTATTCCAATACAGATAATCAGAACCTATGACAGTCGCCTCAGGAACAGGCAGGGTGATTTCGGTTACGGCTGGAACCTGTCAGTTAGGACCTACCCCAGAATCAACAAAAAACGGGCTGAGGGAAGCGCATGGGTACAAAACAGCAGCGGGGGTACCTGGCCCACCTATTCCCTCTCCCAAATGGCAGATCATCTTGTGACAGTGACCATGCCGGACGGCAGGATACTGGAATTTGATTTTACGCCATCTCCCTCCAGTCAGGCACTGGCACCGCTTACAGTGACCCATGCCCAATACACGGCAAGGCCAGGCAGCCGCATGGCCACACTTGCGCCCAAAAACAGCAACGAGGAACTGATAGTTGATTCCACCGGCGGCCTCTATACATATAATGGTGATATTTATAACCCGAGAGATTTCATATTAACCATGGAAAACGGAACAAAATATGAAATCAATATAGAGGAAGGACTCAAAAAGATAACTGATGGCAATGGCAATTACGTAGAATTCACACAGGATGGCATTATTCATTCCTGTGGTCTGTCCATTGACATTTTAAGAGATAAAAAGGGACGTATTATTAGAATTACTGATCCGCAGGGCAATTCTGTTAACTATACATATGATAATGTTGGGAATCTGGAAACCATCATGGATCAGATGGATTACAAAACCCGTTTTGTTTATCTTGAAAATCATTACCTGCAGGACATTATCAATCATGGTGGAATCAGGGCCATTCGCAACGAATATGATGAGGCAGGAAGACTGGTAGCAAGTATCGATGCTGATAATAACAGAATAGAGTATGAACACCTTTCCAACCACAGGCAGGAGATAATAAGGGATAGAAAAGGTAATGCCACTGTATACCAATATGACAGTTCTGGAAATACTACTGTAAAGTTTGATGCCTTGGGACATCGCTGGGAATATTCCTATGACTCTCTGGGTAATAAATTATCAGAAACAGACCCCCTCGGAAATACAAAGCGACATGAATATGACAGCAATGGTCATATCATAAAAGATATTGATGCACTGAATAACATAACGGAAAAATCATACAATTCCTTAGGATTGCTTTCGGAGTTGAAGGATAGTCTGGGCAATATCCGTCGCGCAGTATATGATGCCCATGGAAATATTATTAAAGAAATAGATCAGACTGGTGGGGAAACAGCCTACACATATAATAATCAGGGGCTGCCATTGAGTAAAACAGATGCCCTTGGAAATACAACTTATTATGAATATGACAATTATGGAAACCAGACAAAAATAATAACTCCGTCCGGTAACGAGATAAGGAACACCTACGACAAGATGAACAGAAGAGTGGCTACAACAATATCTCGAACTGATGCTGAGGGACATCCGGTTGAAATGACGCGGACCTGGACCTACGATCTATCAGGCAGAGTTATTCAATCCACTGACTTTGATGGACTCTCCACCATAACAGAATACGATTACACTGGCAAAAAAACTGCCTTCACAAACAAAAGCGGATATCGCACAGAATATAAATATGATGCCAGAGGTAATCTTATTGAAAAACTCTATCCTGACGGCAGCAAGGATGAATATCAATATGATGAGAATGGAAATAAAATTTGGGGAAAATGTAATCACTGCAACGGCGCAGGAACTACTGAATATGCATATGACGCATTAAATCGCAAAATCAAAACCATTTATCCGGATGGATCTTATATTGAAAAAAACTATAATGAAGCTGGCTGGTTGACAAAAACAATAGACGCCAATGGTAATGCCGAGCAATATATCTACGATAAGGCAGGACGCAAAACAGCAGTTATAGACGCCCTGGGCCATCAGACAACTTTTGCCTATGACGCGACAGGCCACACTACGGCTATGACTGATGCTCTCGGAAGGACTACTTACTACGAATATAACGCTGCAGGTCTTCAGACAAAAACCATTTTTGCAGATGGTACTTATGTTCAGCAGTGGTATGACGCTGCGGGCAGAAAAACCAGGGAAAGGGATCAGGCCGGAGTTGAAACGAAGTATACCTACAATGCAGATGGACGGTTGATAGAAATTATTGACGGTCTCGGCAACAGCACCTCATATCAATACGATGAGATGGGGAACAAGATATCCCAGACAACGCCGGACGGCCAAGAGACCCGCTGGGAATATGATAACATGGGGCGGGTCATTAAAGAAATCCTACCGCTGGGAATGTCCCGAACCCTCACCTATTATCCAAATGGGAAAATCCAAACCGAGATCGATTTTAATGGCGCACTTATGTCATATCAGTATGACGAAATGGGCAGGCTCACGCGCAAAACATATGATGACGGTTCGTTTACTGAAATCACGTACAATAATGCTGGCCTTAAAAGTAAAATTACTGATTCCCGTGGCGACACTGTTTATGAATATGATTCCCGTGGTCGAATTACAGGTATTACGGAACCCGGTGATATAAAAATAATATATTCATACGATGGGGTGGGAAACCGGCTCAGTATGGAAGCACCCACAGGCATTATACGGTACAACTATGATGCAGCCAACAGACTGGTGGCTGTAATATATGATAATAAGGAAACTACTTACCACTATGACAATGCAGGCAACCGCATTGGCATTGATTATCCAAACGGGGTCAAAGTCGCATACCAGTACGATACGCTTAATCGTCTCATTCAGCTTTCAAACACTGACTCATCTGGAAGCATTCTCTCCAGTTATACCTATACCCTGGGCCCGGCAGGCAACAGAGTCAAGGTAG
>WFRQ01000565.1 GCA_015486425.1 Deltaproteobacteria bacterium
CAAGCCATGTACCTATCATACTGCCTATTCCAGGCAGGATAAACGCCATGAACACCTTCAGCAGGCGGTTGCGCCACCATCCCTTAACAGTTGCCATATCACGAATGGCACTCTGAAACTCGCCTACCACAGGCGGGGCCACCATGGTCTGAACAAAGGCAGTAACATATCCGGCCCCTATCACAGGTGTAAGGCTGGTAATGGGGGCAGCCACAAAGGCACTGAGGATGGTCCAGGGGTGAGAAAGCGCTACCGCTGCCCCTGCTGCTGATGCGAGTCCGTTTGCAAGTATCCAGTAAACTATATTGTCACCGGCAACATCAGCTCCCTTCTGCCATGCAATAATACAGATTGAGCCTATTATAACGGCAGGAATGGCCCATCCCACGATCTTCCAGACAGGGGACGGTTCCCCTGCATCGCTGATTTCATCCATCATGCTGGAACGGTCCTGGCACAGCGCCTTCTTGATGCCCTCCACGTGACCTGCCCCGACCACAGCCACTATCTTATTGCCTTCAGATGCCTTTATCTTCTCAGAAAGGTATGTATCCCGCTCATCTATGAGAACCTTCTTGAGTTCAGGCATTGCCTCGCCAATCTCCTCAAGCAGTTCTGTAAGAACATCGGTCTGCCTGAGCTCTGCAAGCTTCTCTTCAGTGATCTCGGTCTTGTCAAACAGGCTGGCAAGAAGCGTTGCGAGTAACCATGATTTCTTAAGGACCGGGGTACTCCTCCAGGCCCTCTTCAGGGTTACGCTGACATCACGGTCGCACAGGGCCACTGGTATGCCTGCCTGTTCCGCAGTCTTTACGGCCTCCATTAACTCGCTTCCAGGCATCATGCCTATCTGGTCACCCAGTTTCTTCTGATAGGATGCAAGCACAAGGTTGGCAATCAGCAGGCCAAGCTGTTTCTTCCTGATAATCTCCTTTATATCAAGTGCTTCCCAGCGCCTTCTGTCGGAAAGGGACTTATAACGTTTTTCATCAAGCTCCACGCACACGCAGTCAGGCCTCTCCTGCTCAATGACCTGACGCACCAGATCCGCTGACTGTTTTGAAATGTGCGCCGTTCCTACAAGAATAATCTCCTTGCTGCCGCACTGGATGTGGTGAACATCGCCTGCGGCCTGCTGCCTTCCTTCCTGCTGATTCTCCATTTATTCGCCTGTTTTCCCTGTAATTGTCACTGCGATGCGTCTCTTTCTGCCGGTATTATCATGATTTATAACAACTACCTGCTGCCAGGTCCCAAGGCAGAGTCTGCGGCTCCTGATCTGCAGAGATACAGATGGCCCGAGAAGCGCCGCCTGTACATGACTGTGGCCATTACCGTCATGCCACGCAAGCTCGTGCATGTACTCCATATCAGGTGGGGCAAGCCTCTCAATGGCATTTTTAAGGTCCTGTATGACGCCTGGCTCATATTCTATTGTGGTGACAGACCCTGTTGAACCGATAATACTCACGGCAAGAAGTCCCTGGCCCACACCGCTTTCCCGAACAATCTCTGAAAGCCTGTCAGTAATATCCTGAATATCAGGCCCAATATCCATATCCACGGAAAATTCCGTGCATACTACCCTGTAATCCATTGCAGTCCACCCCCTTTTTCGTAACTTCTCAATAAGACAGTGCAGATTTTGGAACACAGATGAACACAGAAACACACAAATTTTCCCTGGCCTTATCTGCATACGAAATCTGCGTTTATCTGCGTCCGGTTAGTATCTGCTCACAAGGTACCGCTCTTTTATCAGAATGCGAAGGCTACAGCAGGGTCCAGCCAATTGCCTCCCTGATTGCATCTCTGAATACTGCCGCAATGGCATTCCATATTCTTTCGGCACTCTTCATGGAAATAATGGCAAGAGAGCGAAGACGCACACGCGCTACAATCTTCATATCTTCAAGGTAGATACGGGCGTCATCCTCGTTAAACTCGCCTGAAAGTTTTTTCTTTGCAATAAAGGCCACATCATTTGCCAGTGCCCTGGAAATGTTCTCCACAATATCCTGAACTTCGTCCCAGTGCTCAACGGCAACACCCTTTGCTGCCTTTAAAGCTTCATCTACTACATGATCAAAATTAACACTGTTTATGGTAACCATGTCTTCCTCCATTAAAAGTCAAACAGGACAATATCACATTGTATCTCAATTTTTTTTCTTATCCTTCTTGAAGGACTCGGCCCTGTCTATGGCGTAGATTATATCAAACAGTGCAATTTTTCTGCCCTCCCAGTTGGCCTTTTTAAGTATGCCTCTCTCCCTGTGCTGTTCCTTCCACCGGAGAAACAGGCATTTCAAATCCACAAAATTCCTTGCGGTAAGGCTGATGTCACTGAACTGTGCCTGCAGGTCCGGACAAATTGACGGCACATCAGCCTCAATAAGCTCCTCCACCCTGGCCTGAATCTTTTCTCCCGCTGCCCCGATGTCCATGCTGCCTGACATTGCCCTGAGGATAAGGATCTCACTGTCAAGAATAAGCTCATCATAAAGCGGCTGAAACTTTGAAAATGACGCTGGGCTGTCTGCCGCTTGCATCATTGCAGCACGCTGAGCATCGGTCCTGGGGCTGACAGCCCAACCCTGCAGAATCATCTCGGCTCCCTTGCGGTAAATTGCCTCTGTCCTGTCAACCAGGCCGGAATCATAGGACTGGACCATTACAGCACCGCAGCCGGACAGTAAAAACAGTATTAAAACCGCTGCTGCAACCACAGGGACTCTATCACAGCATAAAAACGACCTGCATCTTGATTTAAAATACATGGTATGCACCTCCTTAAACATTACAAAAACACAGCCATGGACACACAGGAACACACGAAGACATGAATTAAACCTAATTTGAAACGCGCAATTTAGGTTAAAACAACAGGAGCCAAGGCCATGCCTGCCCATAACCCCTTATTTTATGTTATACACGCCTGCATAAATTAAACCACCCCGCATCTATATTTTCAAAACATAATATTCAGTATCTGCCCACAGGGCACCGCATCTACGGCGTTGTCAAACGCTTGAAATAGGTGTTGTACGTCTGCGCATCCTCCGCCTTGCATCTGCTGCACCCTGCAGGCAGATACAGGACAATTTGTACGGACTTATTGAGAAGTTACAATATTCAGTCTGTAGCCACGCCGCAGGAGAACCAGTCATTTCTTATGATGTGCCATATACCCCATGGGCATATGTGTAAAAAAATTTCAATTTACCTGCTTCATTTGTGACATTTTTCGCTCATTGACATGGGAAAAACAGTAGTCTAAGTTGAAAATTCGAGTATCAAGCCCGCTATGAAAATATAAAATAGACAATATTTTCTGTACAATATTGGTATCTACTCAAGGGGTACCGCATCTGCTGTGTTGTCAAGGACTCGAAGTACGGGAAGTACGCCTTCGCCCCCTCCGCCTTGCATCTGCAGCACCCCCTGAGCAGATACGTGTCAAAAAAAATGTTGTGTGAAAAGCGACTTTCCGTTATGGGAATTCATCCTTGAAGGGTTGAGCAGTTACAACGAAATACTGAATAGTTACAAGCTGGCAAGATAATTGCAGTTATTCAGCCACATATTGTTTATGCCTTATGATGCACACATGACGTCTCGAAATATCAATAATGGTCAGCCGGACCACACTACTACCGTTAAGGAGCCAACCATGAAATTACGAAAGGCATCCATAGACAAACTAAACTTCCTGATCGCCTTGTTCTCATTATTCCTTGTCTGCTGCATGGCAGGCCCTTCCATGGCAGCGGATATCCATGTGGATGATGATACCTGCCCGGCCCAGGGTTCAGGCACTGTGGCTGACCCTTACTGCTCAATACAAACCGCAATTTCAATTGCCGCTGGCGGTGACCGCGTACTGGTACATCCTGGCACCTACGCTGAACGGATTATCATGAAAAGCGATGTTGATGTTGTGGCTGCAGAGGCTGAGAAACCAGTTATCAGACCAAGTATCAAAACACTGGTAAAATTCGAAAATGCAGATAACTGTGCTCTTGACGGCTTTATGCTGGATGCTTCAGGAAGCCGCATACGCCTGGCAATAGTTGTCATACAGGATGGATGTACCAATGTTGCAGTCAGAAACTGTGAAATAAAGGGAGCGGACTTTGCTGCAGGCTCCTCATTCAGGGGGGGTATCAGACTGATCGGCCAGGTTACCGCCAGTATCATCAGCAACACCATTTACAATGTATCCTACGCAGGCATTACCACCAAGTGGGGTGGTACCGTAAGCAACAGTAATGTGACCATACAGGGCAATACAATATATGGTTGCGGTACTGCCGGAATATACATGGCAGGCGCATCAGGCACCTCAAACCGTCTTATCATCGGTGGAAACGGAGATGACGAAGGCAACACCATCTTCAACAACGGCGCAGGGAGCAACGAAAAGGGGAGCGGAATCCGCCTTTACAATATTGATCAGGTGAGCATGGTCAACAATACCATACAGGGCAACAGACGCGCCGGAATTCTGCTCATCGATACGAGCAGCGTAAGCCCGCACATTTCTGGAAACTTCATTTATGATAACGGCCAGGCAGGCATAAATATAGGCAGTGCCTCCAATCTGACCATTGGAGAGGGAAACGAAATCTACAATAACGGCCTTGCAGGCATAGCATTCTTTGTATTCAGAAATTCCCTTATCTCTGGCTGGGCCAGTTCAGAGCCTGTGCTTATCACAGGAAATTCCATTCACGGAAATACCAAGGCAGGCATAGCTGTTATAGATGCTGCAACAGGCACAATTACCATTGACAATAATGAAATCTTTGAAAATACCAGGTCAGGAACAGCCTTTTTTGCAAGCTGTAATGCAGTTATCACAGACAACCACATTCATACCCACAGCGGCGCTGCCGGGATATTCACCGGCGACTGGTCCGGCACCTATCCGCCTGACCCTGACAACCCTCCAACCACTGCCCAGTACTTCAGGGCAAGCGGGCCTGTAAACCTTACAATCAGACGCAACATCATTCACGGCAACAGGTCCGGCATGCGCCTTGACCATGCATCAGGGGTCATCACCAACAACCTGGTTTATGGAAATTCCAGAAGTGGCATACGCTACTCAGGAAACAGCATATCGCCATACTATCCTTTCTCTGCCCCCTGGGGGATTACGGAAATCAGCAACAATACAGTTGTGGATAACGGGTCATTTGTTGCGGAGTTTGGTGAAAACCGCGGAGGCGGAATCATCTACGATGACATTTCAGTAACAGTGGACCCTGACACAGGACTTACCCGCAACTTTTATGACCGTCCCATCTGGAACAATGCCCAGGCCCCGAGAATAATCAAGAACAACATTGCTGCATGGAACATGAAAGCAGGGATAAGGGATACGGTGTGCAGTGATCTGAGAGACTACAATCTGTACTTCAGCAACAATGGCAAACTTACCTTTGTGCCTGCCCAGACAGGGGCGTGTGTGCAGGGAAGCCCGCCCAATTTCACAGGTAACCCCAATGAGATATTTGCTGATCCCATGTTCGTTGATCATGCAAATGGAAATTATCATCTGCAGGCAGGCTCTCCAGGCCTGGGAGCGGGAGATGACGGCAATGACATGGGGGCATATGGCGGCACAGACCCCATAACATGGTAACTGACTCACAGACTCACGCATTCACTGCATGACAGGAAACAAGGAAGCTGAAGCCATGAAAACAAAAATCCCTTTTATTGCTTTTATACTTATATTTTCCGGATTAACCCTGGTTACCGCACCGCTTGAGGCCAGTGCAGAAGAAATATGGAACAGCACAGGCCTTTCCGGCATTTCAGATTGCTCCTCCCCTGCCATAAGTGGCATGACCCTTGTCTTTCAGGCAAGGGGAGGCCTGCAGGATGCCCAGTCAGGCTCCAGCGACTTTGAAATATTCGCCTGTGACCTTGCCACCATGGAAGTACGCCAGGTAACAGATGATGACAGTAATGACATGCATGCTCAGACAGATGGAAACTTCATTGTCTGGCAGAAGTTTGAAAAGGGCAGCGGCAGCCGGATATTCATGTTTGATATCCAGGATGGAACCACCCTCATGATCTCTCCTGATGACAGGGACGGTTATGCCCCCCGTATAGCAGACGGAAAGGCAGTATGGGCATCACAGAAAACTGCTGCCTCTTATGAAGCCGGAGAGATCATGCTGTACAATGCAGTAGAAGGCACAGGCCCGCATATAATCTCCGATACTACCGCAGACTGCAGTGATCCCCGCATTGACGGAAACCTTATTGTGTGGCTCCAGCAGACCGTTGACGGCACACTTACGCAGTGGACTTACAGGCTCGACGCAGACTCCCCATTGCCTGAACCTGCAGGTAAGAGGTTAATATTTGACAGAAGCCCTGCGTCTGATCACGGCTATTCGGTTATGGCGCGCAGAGAGGGCGCTGACAGTGAAATATTTCTTTATGGCAGCCCCATGGGCTATGTAAGGATAACTGACAATGATACAGATGACCGATATCCTGTAATGAGCCAAAATCATGCAGCCTGGATTTCAGACAACGCGGTCCATGTTGCTGACCTTGCAGCATTCATGCAGGTTGCAGGCGTGCATCCATGCCGAATACGCTCAAGGGCATTTACTGCCTGCTGGAAGCCGCTCTTCTCCGAGGGCGTGGATGAATACCGGATTGACATCTCCACAATGCCGGATTTTTCCATGTGTGTTCCAGGATATTGCAACAGATCTCTTGGAAACAGAACCGCATACCGTATAAAAGGGCTGAGGCCTGAAACAACGTACTATTTCAGGCTGCGGGCTGTAATAA
>WFRQ01000566.1 GCA_015486425.1 Deltaproteobacteria bacterium
GCCCGCCGCTATTATGGTTATCCTGTTCTCCGTTACGGACTTCAGACCCTTATCAACAATATCAAGAACAGAATGTAACGGGAATGCCCTCGTACCAGCGTAAAACAAAACGTTTAGCAGTTACGATTTTTACAAATTTAAAACGCTCGGTTTCACCTGATTTGAGCGATTGTTCGGATTTGCTGCATATCCGCGAAAGAGGAATTCTCATTATAGTGTGCGCTATATGGGGATTCCGATGACAAAGGAGATGCAGTGAAGACGACAATCCCTAAGGGTTTCAAAATTGGAAAATTATAATCGACGTAGCTCCCTTTAATGTCATTATAAAAATGATTTCTCACATTTTGAAACGCTCAATTCAGGTTTCACCAATACTCATTCACGGAGGCTGTCATGTGGAGTCTGCACAAGGACTTTCAACTCAAGGTTAAGCCCAAGTTTGAAAAACTGTACGGCCCTGAGCGGGTGCCCAGGCTTCTTGAGCGTCTGTCCCTGCTCATAAGCCGCTACAGTTTTCTCATAAAGAGATGCAGTTCGGAAAAACCCTTCTGGGATGAAAAGAGCAACATTCTCATCACTTACGGCGACATGGTAAGCGCTGATGACGAACCGCCCCTGGCAACCCTTCACAAATTTCTTAAAGAGAACCTGTCAGATACCTTTACAGGCGTTCATATTCTGCCGTTCTTTCCGTACAGCTCTGATGATGGCTTTGCGGTTATGGATTTCAGAGAAGTCAACCCGGACCTCGGGACATGGGAACACATTGAAGCCATTGCCCGTGATTTCACTCTCATGGTTGACCTCGTACTGAATCACGTGTCCAGCCGCAGTGAATGGTACGAACACTACCTCAGCGGCATAGCCCCTGAACGTGAATATTTCATAGAAATGGAGCCGGACACAGACCTCAGCGCTGTGGTCCGCCCCCGCACCAGTCCGGTACTCAGCCCTGCCTACACGGTCTATGGCGAGAGGTGGGTCTGGACCACTTTCAGCAGTGACCAGATTGACCTCAACTACGCCAACCCTGACCTTCTGTTTGAAATGCTTGATATCCTGCTGAGCTATATTTCCAAAGGCGCCAGGGTCATAAGGCTTGATGCCATTGCATATCTCTGGAAAAAGATCGGGACTTCATGCATAAACCTGCCTGAGACCCATGAGGTAGTAAAACTTATGCGGACCCTGACAGACAGGGTGGCCCCCTGTGTACGCATACTTACAGAGACCAACCTGCCCCATGAAGAAAACATCAGCTACTTTGGAAACGGCGATGAGGCGCACATGGTATATCAGTTTCCGCTGCCCCCACTGCTGCTTCATACCCTTCAGAGTGGTTCGGCAAAACACCTCTCCGCCTGGGCTTCGTCCCTTGGGGAGCCTCCTGAAGGCTGTGGTTTTCTGAATTTCACTGCATCACATGACGGCATCGGTGTGCGTCCACTTGAGGGAATACTTGATGATGAAGAGATAGCTGCAGTGGTTGCAAACGTGAAGAAGTGTGGAGGCCTTGTATCATCACGAACAGGCGAGGACGGAAAAGAAAAACCATATGAACTCAACATTACATGGTTTGATGCCATGAAAGACCCTGAAAACACAGACAATCTCCCTGCCCAGATACAACGTTTCATGTGTTCCCAGGCCATAATGCTTGCTCTGCGGGGTATCCCGGCAGTTTATTTCCACAGTCTTACGGCAAGCGGAAACTTCCTTGAGGGTGTTGAACAGACAGGCATGAACCGCACAATAAACCGCAGAAAATTCCGCAGGCATGAACTGGAAGCAAGAATAGGAGACAGTGAATCTGCCGCCTCTCATGTATTCAAATCATATAAAAAACTCCTGCAGATACGGGCAAGCCACAGGGCATTCCATCCTGATGCGCCGCAGGATATAATGGAACTTCCAGACAGCCTGTTCGGGGTACGAAGGATAGCACAGACTGGCGAAAGGCTTGCAGCAATAAGCAATGTAACAGCAAGTCCGCAGACAGTGTCAATGGAAATTCTTGAGCCTGAGGCAGACGATTCAGGCATAATGCACGACCTGATAAGCGGAAAGGAGATTAAGGAAAAACTGGAACTGGAACCCTGGCAGACGTATTGGCTTGTAAAAACATGAATTAGGCACCAGGATGCAGAATAGGGAGGCCGCGACCATGAACAGAATTACGGAAAGTACCTTTGTTCAGATCACTGACCACAGGCCCTGGGGCAACTTTACCATTCTTGCCGATGAACCTGACCACAAGGTCAAACGCATAACTGTAAACCCGCAGGCCAGGCTTTCACTTCAACGCCACAGAAAACGGCAGGAGCACTGGCTTGTGGTCTCAGGCAGGGCCATTGTAACCCTTGACTCTGACCACTTTGAACTCAGGCCTGGAGAATCAGTTGATATACCGAGAAAAGCCGTTCACAGGGTGGAAAACAGGGACAGTGAACCCCTTGTATTCATTGAAATCCAGCTTGGAGATTATTTTGGCGAGGATGATATTGAGAGACTTGAAGATGATTATGGCCGAACTGAATAGGGACTGTCCGAAAATAACTTGGCGATTTCGCATCTCATCTTCAGGCCATCCTGAGCTGAACTGCAATCACAAAATCCTGAGGCGTAGCCCAACTACGCCTGCGGTTTTGCTCAATCAGTTCAACTCAGCCTGACCCAAATCTGAGCGCGCTATCATCCAACTTATTTTTGGATACCCCCTTAGGAAAAAACCCATGAACCAGACAGATAACTTTGAACAGATAAGGGACAGGGTAAGGCAGCTCCCCATTGAGATTGAAAGATACAGGGAGCTGCTGCTTGCCAATGTAATTATGCTTGGCGAGATACCCGCGCCCACCTTTCATGAACAGAAACGGATCAACCTGCTTGAACAGAGATTCACAGAATGCGGGCTTCAGAAC
>WFRQ01000567.1 GCA_015486425.1 Deltaproteobacteria bacterium
AGGATATCAGCAGGCACAGGCATACTTTCCACCTGTGGCTCCATACCCACAGAGGTTGTATTAACAAGAATATCAGCAGAGACATCCCGGACACTGTCAAGGCCGCCGGAGCTGCATCCCGTGGCTTCTGCAAGACGCCGGGCCTTTTCCTCAGTCCGGTTTGCTACATGCACAGCAGCCCCGCGCTCTATCAGACCGGCACATACTGCCCGGGCCGAGCCTCCTGCCCCCACGACAAGGACCCGTTTTCCCTTTAGTGCAGTCTTTTCCTCAAGGGCCTTTACAGCGCCGATCCAGTCGGTATTGGCGCCAGAAAGCTTCCCCTCTCTGTTCACGATGGTATTTACCGCCCCGATCCTGCGGGCCACGGCATCCACCTCATCTATCAGTTCCATTACCGCCACCTTGTGAGGTATGGTAACGGAAAGACCCCTGATATGCAGCGATCTCACACCGGAAATCGCGCCTTCAAGGTCTGTAACATCAAATGCAAGATAAACAGCTTTAAGACCTGAGGCCTCAAACGCCGCGTTATGCATGGCAGGACTCAGGCTGTGAGCAACCGGATGGCCTAAGATGCCGTAAAGTAATGTGGAAGCGTCAGGTTTCATAAAAATTGAGATGACGGCCCGGTCTTAACTGTCAATTCCAGGTTATGGAATTTTCAATATCTTCAAGACTGTCCTTCAGCACTACCAGACGATGCAGTTCCTTTAATTTGTTCCTGTCTGTCATCTGCAGCACACGCTGACTGAATGTGCTGGATGGAGGCCCGAATTTGGTTTCAACGGCATCCAACAGCATCTCCCGTGCTTCCTGCAGCATACCCTGCTGCATGCCCTGTTGCATGCCCTCCTGCATACCTTCCTCAAATCCCTCACGAAGTCCCAGGGCCTTCCACTCCTCTGTCCATTCCTTGACTCGTTCCGACAGCATGGTTTCTACCTCCATTAAATCCGAGGTTTCTGGAATTGTCTGACCGCTCAGCCTGGCAGGTAGCAAAACCCGGTTAATCCATACAGTGAATGCCCTGCGTATGGATGCCTGTCCGGGAAGCTTCAGCCATTCAATCAAATTTGTAACCACTGCCCTGACATCTTCCGGGTATTGACTCTGTTCAAGTCTGAAAATGGCACTGACCAGGTTGCGGGCAGGCAGACTGTCCTTATTATAGCACTGTTCATCAAGTAAGAGATAACAAAATTCAGGACAGTACTTTGCAAGCCCTCCCGGAACCTTCTGGATCAGTTCAGTAATATTGGCAGGTGCAGTCCAGCGCTTTAGACCGTTGTAAAGCACAACAGGCAAAACCGGCGGCAGCATTCCATCAGGCAGGACCTGGCCGGTTTTGAGCAGATCCTGATAGAGCAGTCCCACGTAAGTCAGCAGACGCAGGGCCATATGCCGATCTACTGTGGACTGAAACTCAATAATAAGATAAACATATACCCAGCTTTCGCCAAGACGCACTCGCCAGATTATATCATCTTCCCGCTCCCTGAGATCATCACTTACATAGCTTCCACTTACCCGTTCAAGGGTGTCCAGATCAAGGCTGTCCACCCATTCTTCCCTTATAAAACCCCTGAGCAGGTCCCTTATGAGTTCATGATGGCTGAACAGGTGCTTGTAACCGTGGTCATAATCTGCCATAAAGATGCCGCAGGCCCGGAATCAGACCGCGCCTGCCTCGAGCTTTGCCCTGACCCAGTTAAGCAGGCTTCCTGCCCCGAGTATCAGCCTGTCACGTTCAGAAAGATCAAACTTTGCCTGAATGGTCTGGTCATCATTTATCTTTACAGTAACAGTGTCTGAACCGCTGAGCATGGCGGCCCGTATGCCTGGAATGGTTATTGTGTCACCCTGACTGACCCTGTCATAATCAGCAGGATCAACAAATGTCAAAGGCACAATGCCGAAATTTATGAGATTTGCCTTGTGTATCCTGGCAAAACTCTTTACCAGCTTGGCGCGTACACCGAGATACCTTGGCGCAAGTGCCGCATGCTCCCTTGAGGAACCCTGTCCGTAGTTTTCACCGCCAATGATAATTACAGGACCGGCCTTGAGTGCGCGGCTGGAAAACTCAGGATCAATGGCCGAGAACACATACTCGCTTATTGCCGGGATATTGCTTCTGAGAGGCAGGATCTTGCTCCCGGCAGGCATTATGTGGTCAGTGGTTATATTGTCCCCAACCTTGAGAAGGGCCGTAGCCTGCAGATCGTCAGGCATGGGGTCAAAATCAGGCAGTGGTTTTATATTGGGGCCGCGGATTATCTCAATGTCCGCTCCATCTTCCGGAGGCGGTATTATTCCATTGTCATTTATAATGTACTGATCAGGCAGACTCACTCTGGGAGCCTCTCCAAGCTCCCTCGGGTCAGTGATTTTGCCTGTGACAGCAGAGGCCACCGCCACCTCGGGAGAGCAGAGATAGACCTGATCATTCTTTGTGCCGCTCCTTCCAGGGAAATTCCTGGTGAATGTCCGCATGGAGATGGTATCAGTGGCAGGGGCCTGTCCCATGCCTATGCAGCCAAGACAGCCGCACTGATGGATACGTGCCCCGCAGTGAATGAGATGCTTCAGTGCCCCTGCGGCATCGGCATTTTCAAGCACCTGCCTGCTGCCAGGGTTGATTTCAAAGCTGACTGACCTGTCTATCTCCCGATCCTTCAGGG
>WFRQ01000568.1 GCA_015486425.1 Deltaproteobacteria bacterium
CTGGGGCGGGATATTCGGAGCGCACCCCTGGCTGTCAGGGCCTGAGGACAGCTACCTGGGATTTTCACAGAGAGGAGGCGGGGCAGGTGGTGAACACTCCCATGCAACCAACATCTGGCAGCACTTTGCAGGGCTCACTGGCTCTGGCAGAATTAATCGTGTAATGGCCATGCTGGATATGGTGGATGACGGTAAGATAAGGTATGACCAGTTGTTTCTTATAAATGTTCAAACAGATAAGGGGATTGTGGGTTCCATTATTCAGGATGTTGTAACCGAACCCCCTGTCAAGGCCGCAAGGATCCAGGGTGAAGATGGTTTTATTGAGTGGACTGTAAATTTTGATTCCAGCCATGATGCCCTGAGATACGCAGGAGGTGAAGGCAAAATTTGTGAGGAACTGTTTCCCAAGACAAGGCCTGATGATTTTGCAGGTGAAATAGCCCATATTGATGAAATACTCCAGGGAGGCCCAATAGATAATTCACCAATTGCTGTTACTCGAGGGCTTGACACCATGCTGGTGGTAAGTGCCGCCTACCTTTCCCACAAGCATGGACGCATGGTAAAAATAAATTATGAAGCTGGCTACAGCCGGGATGCGCTGGAGCTTGAATAATAATATCAAAGAGGAAACAGTGAAAAACGATTTTAATTTTGACGGATTATTTACCTACGATCTTGCCAATAATCACCAGGGTGATGTTGAACACGGGCTCAGGATTATAAAAGAGATCGGCAAGGCAAACGCCGCCGGAGGTGTGCGGGGAGCATTCAAGTTCCAGTTCCGCCATCTTGAGACCTTTATCCATCCTGATTTTAAGGACAGGAAGGATGTTAAACATATTCCCCGTTTTATGAGCACAGCGCTTACTAAGCAGGATTATGCCAGGTTTACCAATGCTGTCAGGGACGCCGGTATGTACACGATGTGCACCCCCTTTGATGAAGAGTCTGTTGACCTGATAAATGAACTGAACATTGAAATAATAAAAATTGCCAGTTGTTCGGCATCAGACTGGCCTCTTCTTGAAAAGATCGCAAGTGCGCATAAGCCTGTGGTTGCGTCAACCGCCGGGCTCAGCATGGACAAGATTGACAGGCTGGTAAGTTTTTTTGAGTTCAAGAATGTCCACTTTGCACTCATGCACTGTGTCGCGCTCTATCCAACTCCCATGGACAAACTTGAGCTTAACCAGATAAGGCTTCTCAGGGAACGTTATCCAAATGTGCCTGTAGGCTTCTCCACTCATGAGGACCCTGAAAACTATATACCTGTCCGCATGGCCTATGCCCTTGGGGCAAGGCTTTTTGAACGCCACGTGGGTATTGCCGCTGGCAAACACAAACTTAATGCCTACTCCTCCACACCCGAACAGGTTTCAAAATGGATAGCGGCGTATAATGAGGCAAAAGAGGCCTGTGGCGGTGAGTTTCGCAGTCCTGCGCCCCCAGAGGAACTTGCATCGCTCCGTTCCCTCATGCGTGGTGTTTATGCAAAGGAGCCCATTAAAAAAGGTGAAAAAATCACCAGGGACAGGGCCTTTTTTGCAATGCCTCTTCAGGAAAAACAGCTTACAAGTGGCGAGTGGGTTGATGGAATTGAAGCCGACAGAGATTATACTGCCAATGAACCCATTGACGAAATAGTTGCAAACTCCCCCCTTCCAGCAAAGGAGATTATCTATCGTATCATGCTTCAGGTTAGGGGCATGCTTAACCAGGCCAGGATAGTTATCGGCAAGAACAGCAGCATAGAGCTTTCGCATCATTACGGGCTTGAACGTTTCAGGGAGTTTGGAGCTGTAATTATTACCTGCATAGACCGTGAATATTGCAAAAAACTTATAGTTCTTCTTCCCAGGCAGAAACATCCGTATCATTTTCACAAGAAAAAGGAAGAAACTTTCCAGCTTCTGTATGGCGACATGGAAGTGGAGCTTGCAGGCAGGAGGATAAAGGCAGAACTTGGCGATACCATACTGGTGAAGCCTGGAACATGGCATAAATTCCATACCCTTGATGGTGCAATTTTTGAGGAAGTCTCAACGAGGCATTATAACGATGATTCTTTTTACGAAGATGAGAGAATCGCGCGCCTTCCAAGGGAGGTCAGGAAAACAATAATTCCCAACTGGAATGCCTTGGTTGAATCCTGAGATCCCATGTCTGTACGAACCGTGGTGCTGGATTTTGATGGAACACTGATTGATTCCAACCTATTGAAATACAATGCGTATTTCACCATTATGCCTGACATGGCCCCAGAGCTTATAGAAAATGTCCTGGGGACGATGTTCGAGGCAAGCCGTTATGAAATCATAACTGAAATCCTGCGCCACAGCTCCAAAAAGGATAATGGACAGGCAAGGGAGATACTGCAGGGTGAAGTTAATGAGCTTGCCAGGGAGTATAATAATATAGTCCTTAATGGAACCTTCACCTGCCCTGAAATACCCGGCGCGCTGGATATGCTAAACCTCTTGCATACCAAAAACATCCCTGCCTATGTCAGCTCAACCACCCCGGAAGTTTTCCTTAGACAGATAGTTGATAGCCGCGGTTGGAATCATTTTTTTGCCGGTGTGTTTGGATTTCCTGCCACTAAGGAAGAAACTCTTGCAAGCATAATGAAAGATCAGGGTGTAGAACCTGAAGATGTGCTTGTGGTTGGGGATGGAGAATCAGACCGTAAATCAGCAGAGGCGCTTAATGCCAGGTTTATCCCGGTAAAAAATGGCCGTTTTCCTGTTGAGGAGGTCACGAGGCTTATAACTGCCTGAATTGGGATGATATTTTCGCCATGTTAAACAATAAAAAGATACTTGTGGTGGTGCCTGCCCGGGGAGGCAGCAAGGGGATAAAGCTTAAAAACCTTCAGCCTCTGCACGGCATCCCCCTTGTTTCCATTGTGGGCAGGGTAGTCCAAAGACTTCCGTGGGTGGACCGGGCAGTGGTTTCCACTGATCATGACGATATTGCAGCAGCAGCCGAGGCAGAAGGGCTTGCTGCCCCATTTAGAAGACCAGAGGATATCTCAGGAGACCGAATAGGTGACTGGGACGTGCTCCACCATGCCCTGCTGACATGTGAAAAACTGGACGGATGCACCTATGACGTGATTGTGATGCTGCAGCCTACTTCTCCCTTCAGGAGACCTCAACACGTGGAGGAGACTGTTCGCCATCTCTTTGATGGGTCATACGACTCGGTATGGACCGTAAGTGAAACGGATTCCAAGGCCCATCCCCTTAAACAGCTTGTAATAAAAGATGACATGCTGGACTATTATGACCCTGAAGGGGCTAAAATAATCGCCCGTCAGCAGCTTAAACCGGTTTATCACAGAAATGGCGTTGCATACGCCATTACCCGCCAGTGTCTTGAAGAACAGA
>WFRQ01000569.1 GCA_015486425.1 Deltaproteobacteria bacterium
ATCTAAAGGATACAAGCGACTGGGATTTTTATTTCGTGGCCACCAAGATGCTGGATTTTCTCCCTGTTCCAGTGCTGCTGAACGCCGGAACGCTTGCCACCAAGGGGTTTGTGCGCGGCGTGCTGGGCTTTGGGGATGACAGGCAGTGGACCTTTTTTGGGAATATTGACGTTGTGCTGTTTAAAAAGTTCATTGCGGGCTGGGAGTATCAGCAGGATGTGGATGTTGGAAATGTGTTC
Organism: Deltaproteobacteria bacterium; assembly: GCA_015486425.1. Taxonomy (GTDB): domain Bacteria; phylum Desulfobacterota; class Dissulfuribacteria; order Dissulfuribacterales; family QOAL01; genus S144-17. The sequence goes on from WFRQ01000569.1 coordinate 240, forward strand.
AAGGGTGAGACACATGCGGATCATTCAACCCACTCAATGTGGGAGGCTCATGTAGCCTACATGCATGATGAACACCTCATGCTGGTGGGCTCCTATGCGTATACCGGAGATAAGGACGCTGTCAGTCAGGCCTCTTTTGGTAACGCGCTGGTTCTGTCAGTGCAGTACGCCTTCTGATAAGGGCTGGGCAAACAGTGAAGGGGCTGTCCAGAAATAACTTACCGATTTCGCATCTCATCTTCAGGCCATCCTGAGCTGAACTTCAATCACAAAATCCTGAGGCGTAGCCCGGCTACGCCTGCGGTTTTGCCGGGTCAGTTCAACTCAGCCTGACATAGATCTGAGCGCGCCATCATCCAACTTATTTTTGGACAGCCCCTAAGGAGAAACAGGTACAGTAATGCCCCCATCTGTACCTGTTTCACTCTTTTAATGGAGTTAAAGGTGGTTACACCCTGGCAGGGAGGTGTGCTGACACTGATCTTATGAAAACCTGTTTATGTACCACCTGGCTGCCTTGTCAAGCCCCGTCCTTACTGAGTATTCAGGTTCATAACCAAGCAGGTTCCTGGCCTTGGAGATGTCTGCAAGTGAGTGCCTTACGTCGCCTGGGCGGAAATCCCGATAAACAGGCTCCACGTCCGAAGCGTGAGGGAATTTTTCCCGCACACGTTCCCTGATAAGCTCAAACAGCTCGTTGAGAGTGGTCCGCTGGCCGAATGCAACATTATATACCTGGTTTGCTGCATCGTCATTATCAGCAGTCGCGGCCATTATGTTTGCCTGCACACAGTTTTCAATAAAGCAGAAATCCCTGCTGGTTTCGCCGTCTCCATTGATATAAACAGGTTCCTGCTTCATGATTGAGGCAAACCACTTTGGGATTACCGCAGCGTATGCCCCGTCCGGGTCCTGCCTCTGACCGAAGATATTGAAGTACCGCAGACCTATTGTCTTGAATCCATAAGTCCTTGCAAACACAGACGCATACAGTTCATTCACCAGTTTGGTGACCGCATAGGGTGAAAGCGGATTTCCAATCCTGTCCTCCTCCTTGGGAAGATCAGGATGGTCGCCATAGGTAGAGCTTGATGCCGCATAAACAAACCGTCTGACCGGTTCGTCACGTGCTGCCACCAGCATGTTCAGATATCCTGATATGTTGTTTTCGTTGGTGTTGACAGGGTCCTCGATAGATCGTGGCACAGAACCCAGGGCTGCCTGGTGCAGTACAAAGTCCGCGCCTCTGCAGGCCTGCCTGCATGTGTCAAGGTCGCGGATATCTCCCTGAATGAACTGGAAACGCTCCCACTGTTCGGGGGTTACCCTGCTTTTCACCTCATCAAGGTTGTGCTGAAAACCAGTGGAAAAGTTGTCAAGGCCTGTAACCTTCTGGCCCAGGGACAGCAGTGTCTCCAGAAGGTTCGAGCCGATAAAGCCTGCCACGCCTGTGACAAGCCACGTGCAGGGTGTATCCCTGAGTTCTGAGCATCTCTGTTGATATAGTGACATGGTAAAGTTTACCTTTGTTATGTCCTGAATTCAGCGGTTCAAAAATTTGAAGAACCTGAAATCAGGAAGAATATTTGTAACTGTCCAGCGTTTTCCCAATTGTACGGGAATGGTATGTTTTTTCACCCCAAATGGTAACTGCTCACTCCCCTCTATGATGAATTCCCATCATGGAAATTCGCTTTTCACGTAAAAATCCAGCAATTTTGGACCGTTTCCTGTTTTCGCTTTCTTTTCTGCCCATCGACAAATTTCAGAGGTTTGTTAAACTTGGACTATCACATTCTATGCAGTTGCAATCATTACTGCATGGGCAGTAGAATTACTGAACTGAGCATTTTATCATCCCCAGGGCACTCTACATAAAAATGTCCGAATGTTAAGCCCTGGAATATTGCAGGCACAGGTCAGCCCTGCATATTTATATACCTTGAACCGTTTCATGGGCCAGCCGTGCATTCTTTATGTTGCCTGTTTAGGCCTTACTGTTTATATATAACCTCCTTATGGCACGAACCAGGTCAGTCAGAAAAAAAGTTGCGTCCAAAAAGGCTTCCGGCCCGAGAAACTGGGGCGCCGGTCCCCTTCTCTTTATAATCTGGTCATGCACCCTGCTTGTTACCCTTGGCGTTGGCGTGCTTGTTGCCGGCTACATGATGCTGGGCCTTCCTGAAATTTCAAGCCTGCACTCATACCGTCCGCCCATGGTAACAGAGGTGCTTGATTCCAGCTATCAGCCTCTTGCATACTGGTATAAGGAAAAACGCTGGCCCCTGCCCATGTCTCAGATTCCCGAGCAGGTGGCAGATGCCTTTCTTGCTGCAGAGGATGCCCGTTTCTATGAACACGGAGGCATTGACTTCATGGGCGTTATCCGTGCGGTGATCAAGAACGTTGAGGCAGGCGGGATTGTTCAGGGCGCAAGCACCATCACGCAGCAGGTGACCCGTTCCCTGCTTCTTACAAGGGAGCGAAGCTGGATAAGAAAGCTCAAGGAGGCGGTTCTTGCGTGGCAGATAGATGCGTCTCTTTCCAAGGACGAGATACTCTGCATCTATCTGAACCAGATTTACCTTGGTCAGGGCGCCTATGGCGTGGAGGCTGCGGCCAGGACATATTTTGCAAAGCATGTTTACCAGCTCAATCTATCCGAGTGCGCCATGCTGGCAGGCCTTCCCCAGGCCCCGAGCCGCTATAATCCTGCAAAGCACTTTGACCGGGCAAGGAAGCGTCAGCTCTATGTGCTGCGCCGCATGGTGGAGGAGGGATACGTCAGCCCAGAAGAGGCAGAGGCCGCGCGAAACACGCATTTAATAATACAGTCTGAAAAGCTGGATCTGCCGCCTGGCGCCCAGTACTTTATTGCACATGTACGCAAGGAGTTGAAGGCACGCTATGGCGAGCAGCGCCTTCTCACTGACGGACTGACCATTGTTACCACCCTTGACAGGGACTGGCAGGCCCACGCCTCAGAGGTGGTCAAACAGGGCATTGACAACCTTCTCAAACGTCACAAAAAAGACAAGGCCCTGAAAGATACTGTTCAGTGCGCCCTGGTCTCAATGGAGGCGGAAACAGGCGCTGTAAGGGCCCTGTGGGGAGGCAGTGATTTCAAGAAAAGTCAGTTTGACCTTGCCATACAGGGCAGGATGCAGCCCGGTTCCTGTTTCAAACCCATCGTGTATGCCACAGCTCTCAAGGAGCACGTTATTGCCCCGAATTCCATTATTATTGACGAGCCCCTTTCCTTTCAGGGTTCTGATCCGAAAAAGCCGTGGCGGCCTGAGAATTTTGACAAAAAGTACATGGGGCCAATTACCATCAGGACAGCTCTCACCTACTCCAGGAACGTAATATCTGTGAAACTGGCCCGTCTCGTTGGCACAAAGGCAATAGTTGAGCAGGCAAGACGCATGGGAATAACCGTGCCCATATCCCAGGACCTCTCCATTGCCCTCGGTTCTTCTGCGGTTCCTCCCATTCAGCTCGTACAGGCATACAGTACCTTCCCCAATCTCGGAAACACTGTAAAGCCGCAGTTCGTGGATGCAGTGCTGGACCGTGATGACCGTCTTATTGAAGAACTGGAGCCGCAGTATAACGAATCCCTCAGTCCGGTTACGGCCTTTCAGATGGTGATGCTGCTTGAAGGTGTTGTTCAGGAGGGAACAGGTCGTTATGCAAGGAAGCTCAAATGGCCTGTTGGCGGCAAGACCGGCACAACCGACAACTACAAGGACGCCTGGTTCATGGGCTTTACTCCCGAGGTGGTCACTGGCGTATGGGTTGGAAGAAAGGACAAGCAGTCTCTTGGCAGACTTGAAACAGGCGGCAGGGTGGCCTGCCCCATCTGGACTTCATTCATGAAGATAACCCTTGAGAATGCCGAGAAAAAGGATTTCCCTGTGCCTGAGGGCGTGGCGCTGGTTCCTGTGGACAAGCGTACAGGTGAGATAGTAACAGTGGACCCTGCAAAAGACAAAAACGTGATATGGGAGGCATTCCCTGTGGATGACCTTCCCACCCTTGAGCCCAGCACAGGAATATTTAACGTGCCGTCAATCCTTGAAAAGATGGGTAATCTGTTCAGGTGATTTCAAGGTACAGGGTGCATGGTATAGGGTATAAATACAGGGAATGATCCCAGGGTAAATGTAGCAATTTTAAGGTTAAATAATATGGATTCAAACAAGGCAGCAATAGAACTTACGCATAAACTTGAGAACCTGCTTCCACAGCGGCTTGGTGGTCTCTTCAGGGAATACGGCATGGATATGACAGATGTGCTGGCCTCCCTGAAGTGGAAGCCCCTTGTGCTGATAATAGGCAACTACTCATCAGGAAAGTCCACCTTTATAAATGAGGTGCTTGGAAGAGATGTCCAGCGCACTGGCCAGGCCCCTACTGATGACAGTTTTACAGTGATTGCAGGCGCCTCACCAGAGGAGTCCGGCAAGGTAATTCCCGGCAGCTCGGTGATTCGGGATGAGAGCCTGCCTTTCCAGCCTCTGCGCCACTTTGGTGAGAGCCTCACCTCTCATTTCAGTATGAAGCTGGTTTATTCTCCAGTACTTGAAAATATAGCCATAATAGACACGCCAGGCATGCTGGATTCAGTTACGGAAAAGGATCGCGGCTATGACTATCTCGGTGTGATAGGTGAGCTTGCCAGGTTGTCTGACCTTATTGTCCTGATG
>WFRQ01000570.1 GCA_015486425.1 Deltaproteobacteria bacterium
AAAATTGAAGGTGTGCGGCGCGCACCCTGCATAAGTCAAGTGGTCTTCACCATACTACACAAAGGTACGCCTGATCCCACAGAGGTTAACACGCCTTTCTATATAAAAAGAACAGCAACTGGAATTTATAGATGTGAATAGTTTTTATCAGTGTAATCATCGAGAATATTTCAACACTACTGTCAACATAGACCCCTCGGATTTTCTTGAGCCTCTTGCCAGATTACTTGAGCCAGGAGCTTCCATTCTTGATATAGGATGTGGTTCCGGGCGTGACCTTCTTTGGTTTTCCAGACGTGGTTTCAGGCCCACCGGCTTTGAAGCCGCTCCCGGCCTTGCTGAACTTGCCAGGAAACATTCTAAATGTAAGGTAATAGAAGGTGATTTCACCATTTACGATTTTTCAAAAATACGGTTTGATGCCCTGGTTTTCGTAGGGTCCCTGGTGCATGTTCACAAAGCATCTCTGTCCCCGATACTCACCTCCACATGCCAGGCACTTGTTCCAGGCGGATACATTCTGATCACCATGAAAGAGGGCAGGGGTACTGTTGTTGCCGAAGATGGCAGAGTGTTCATACTATGGGGAAAAGATGAACTGGAACAAAAATTTTCAGAAAACGGGCTTAACGTGGTACATTTTTCCCGAAATATTTCAAAACTCCGGCCGCAGGATATCTGGCTTGAATACGTCCTGAACCTGAACAATGTCCGATAAGACCAATATATGATGGAAAAAATCGTTCCCTGGCTTGAATCCATGGATTTCAGGCTGATTTCACAGGAGATATGGGGCCAGATTTTCCTGAGAGCTGAGGATGACACCTGCCTGATTATTGATACGGTCATATGTAATCTTCCTGGTTATCCTTACGTTGCCTATACCAGTCATCAGAACAGATTGATGGACAGGCACGATAAGGTATTCCGTTTCCTTTTGGACAGTACTGCAAATTTCAAGGAAATGAGGGATGAGATTTCCTTTTTTCTATCAGAAGATGTTGACATAGAAAAAGTCAGAAACTTTGGAAGGAATAGAACCGAGCAGGAACCAGACCCCACATTGCCGGAGGCAACTTTTGAAGAGTGCTTCATTGATGCTTTTGGCCATCATAACAGCATGGCTTTACATAGAGAGTTTGCCTATGTGGATATGGAAGGCAAGACTCGATATGTGGATTATGCGCTGTTTGGAAAATCCGCAAAATTTGCCATTGAGCTGAATGGCGAGAGCTTCCATCATCCCAGGGTTATCGGGCCGAAAAGGTATCGTTCACAGCTTTTCAAGCAGAACTCCCTTGTGTCAGACGGCTTCAAAGTTTTCAGATGGTCGCTGAACGGCATGAGAGACAGGGAACGATTTGCCCTGGAACTTAAAAAATTCCTTTCACCTGGCCGACCTTTCAGTGAAAAACCCATATTCAAACTCCGCAGGAATGTTAAAACCTTCACCCTGCATAAACATCAGGAAGATGCGCTTAACTATATCACAAGGCAAAGGAACCAGGGCCAGCGTACATTTCTGCTTGTTCTTCCAACAGGAACCGGCAAGACAGAAATATTTATTGAAGATATTGTAAGGCTTAAAATCGAGGAACCTGACCTCAAGGCCCTTGTCATGGTTCCTTCACGAAAGTTACGCACCCAGACCATAGCTCGCTTGAAATTGCGTCTTCCGCCACGGTTTCAGGACCTGACTTCATCTGATGTGATGGATAATGAACGGGCAGATATATTTGTACAGACTTTTGCCTGGATGCACCGTCATTATTACGAACTTCCCGCTGATTGTTTCAATTACATCGTGGTGGATGAAGCGCATCACGCCCCGGCCCGCGGACTTCGGAATATACTTGAACATTTTACTCCTGACCATCTCCTTGGTGTGACAGCCACGCCTGATCGGCTGGATCAACAACGCCTTGAGGATATATTTGGAGAGTATGAACCGCAAATCACCCTTGAAGATGCCATGCAGCAGGGGCTTGTTCCACCTGTCCGGTGCTACAGGATAAAATCAAATATTGATCTTTCCGAGGTAAGGTTCAATGGGAAGGATTTTGTTCGCAGCGACCTTCAGACTCGCCTGCAGGTTCCATCAAGGGACCAGTTGATTGTGAATGTACTCCTTCGTTACTTCAGTGGAAATTTTTCTTGCAAACAGGGGGTGATATTTTGTGTGGATATCAGCCACGCACGCCGCATGGCAGATTTATTACTAAATCATGGAATTCCAGCAGCAGCCGTGGATGGAAAAGACCAGAAAAGAGCCAGGCTTGCTCAGGATGCGTATGACATTGGGGATATTCGTTTCCTTTGCGCATGTGATCTTTTAACCGAAGGGTGGGATGCCCCACAGACCTCTATAATAGTAATGGCACGGCCAACCTTTTCCAGAGTTCTTTATACCCAGCAATTAGGACGAGGACTCAGAAATTATCCCGGAAAAGAAGCGCTTTATGTCCTTGACGTAGTAGATAATTATGGGGCAGGTCTAAGGCCGGTGTCCTTGCACTCACTTTTGAAAATTCCCGAATACCGTCCGTTTGAAGACCTGATCAAGCCGAAAAGGGATGGTAAGTCAGAAGAAATAACAATTCTTGATGGCCTCTATGAGGGAGAGAGGCGCATCGAGCCTGTGGACATCCTCTCATTCGAGGATATGTACGGTTCATATCTGAATGAAGAACAACTGGCAAGGGAACTATTCGTATCCACAGGTACTGTCAAAACGTGGCTGCGTACAAAAAAGATAGAGTCGAATGTTCAGTTTCCATTTGGTAGGAGGAGGCTCCATTTTTTTAATCCGGATCAGGTAGAAACCATCAGGAAAAAAATGGGGCTTAGCGAACATAATGATGAGACCCGCCTTGATGATTTTAAGGAATTCCTGGAAAAACGGGATTATACATTTTCGTACAAGATAATTTTTCTTCTTTCGTTTCTGAAGGTCCGGAATGATAGAAACGAGGCGGCTTTACCCGACATCCTTTCTCTGTACAGGCGTTTTTATAAAGGACTTTTATCCGCCTATGGCAGGAATGAACGCAACAACTGTCCATATAACCGATCGCAATATCTCGATGACGAAAAGGGGTTGCAGCGCAATCTCCTTGCCAATCCTTTTGAAAAATTTGAAAGAAAAAGGTTTTTTTATCACTGCAAAGACTTGAATTATATTGCTCTGGACTTTGTACTTGCAGAAAAACTCACTGAGAATGACTACGCTTCCATCAGGGAACAAATGGTGAATGATCTTAAAGAATATTATAAAAAACTCGATATTGATCTTTCAAATGACGATTATTCATTTTTACTTCCTGAAAAGAAAATGCCGGTTGACGAGATTAAAAAGGCATCATTGCTGATGATTTCGGAACCTGATGAAAATGAAAAATATGAGACAGCGCTTCCTTATTATCCTCTATCCATAGCTGCCGGCAACTTCATGGAATCTACCGTGCCCAACGAGCCTGAAGCATGGTTTAATGTGGAAGGCTTAACAGGAAGACGCAATTTTTCCAAAAGCATGTTTGTTGCAAAAGTACAGGGAAAATCAATGGAACCCGTGATCCCTGACAGTGCCTACTGCCTCTTCTCTTTTGACACAGGAGGAACCCGCAATGGTAAAATCGTATTGGCCAGCAAGGCAGACTTCATTGATGATGACACCGGAGCCAGCTTTACCATAAAAAAATATCGCTCAATCAAACGGACTGATCAGGAAACAGGTTGGCGCCATGACAGCATTTTTCTCGAACCTGCCAATCTCAATTACAAGACAATTGAAATACCACCGGAAGAGGCCGATCAGTTTAGAATTATAGCCTTTTTTATAGAAGTGCTGGCCAAAGATGACAATGCGTGAGATATAGCCTATCATTTGATTGTTTTTCATGTCCTGCCTATTCCTACCAAATTGGGGGATAACAGCGCTCAATATCTGGTTGCAACAGGACTCGTCTTTCAAATGCCATTCATGTTCCATAGACAATCCATATCGTCCTAATTTGAGCGATTGTTCGTATTTGCTGCATATCCGCGAAAGAGGAATTCCCATTATAGTCGGCTATATGGGGGTTCCGATGACAAAGGAGATGCGGTGAAGACGGTCATCAAAAAAATTCAGGTAAAGGATATTTTCACTCGATGCGCCTCTATCCAGTAAGCGTTTGATCACCTGGAACAGGTAAGTGGATTTTCCGCTGCGACGCACACCAATACATACTGTTGCCTTTCCTGGAATCGTCCTGATTTTAAGGTGCCTGGGAACTCCGGTCTCAAGTTCAATTTCTTGAAAATCCAGGATGATTGACTTAAGGGTATCTATCATTCCACATCCTTTGTGAGCTTGAAAATTTCCAGCTTGAGCATTAACTGGTAATACATATCGCCATTTTACCCCATTTATGTCAAAATATCTTTCCACTTATACTGATGGCAAAGTATCAGGA
>WFRQ01000571.1 GCA_015486425.1 Deltaproteobacteria bacterium
CTGAATAACCTTCCTGCCCCTGAACCGAGGAGAAAATACCTTTACCTGAACATCATGCTTATATCCATGCTGGGAATTATAACGGCAAGGAAGCTGTATTCCCTGTGGGGTATTGATACCTTTAATATATTTACGCTCTTCATACTGGTAGTGCCCACCATCAACATCTACCTCATGCGGGAGCTGATGCTGTTTCACAGAACCGGATTTCAGTTCACCGCCATTCTCTGCGCCATCTCCCTCCTGAATGGCGAGAACAGGATGCTGCCTGAAATTGTCTTTATTCCACTTATCGTGGCGCTGGCAGGCTTCCTGTATTACAAACTTTACCCTAAGAACAGCATGATTGTGGATTGATTCACATGATAAAAGCGTGAGCAGGCATTTTCCGCAGGCCTGGCCGTAATGTCGGCTGTTTCTCAGCAGAGCAGGGTGCGCACTGCGCACCAATTCCCTTGAAATTACTGCAATGAGCTATCTTGAAAAAGAGGTAAACCGCCTGGTTGGACAGGCCATTCACCGCTACAGCCTGCTGGAAAATGGCGACCGCATAATGGTTGCAGTATCAGGCGGTGAAGACAGTATGCTCTGCCTGTGGTTTCTCAGGCACTGGCTGAGGAAAGCGCCTATCTCTTATGAAATCATCCCTGTACACCTGGACATGGGTTATGAGGCAGGGGAATGGAAGAGGCTTTCAGATTATCTCCGGCGGCTGGGCTATACCTTTCATATAGAAGAAACACGATATGGCATAATTGCTCACGGGCCTGAAAACCGTGGAAAAAGTCCATGTTTTATCTGCTCCATGAACAGGCGCAAGCGGCTCTTTGAGCTTGCCGATGCCTTTGGCTGCAACAAGATTGCAATGGGCCACAATGCCGATGACCTCATAGAGACATTTTTCATGAACGTGTTTTATGTAGGGGAGATGAGCACCATGGTCCCTAAACAGGAGATGTTTCAGGGCGTGATAACAATAATTCGGCCACTTGCCCTGGTGGAAAAGCCCAAGATAAGGAAGATGGCGCAGCGCCTTCGCCTTCCGGTGATTACCAACAGATGTCCTTCAGCCAGTGAAAGCAGACGGAGCGATATAAGGGAGATGCTGGAAGGGCTTTATAACAGAAACAGCAAGATACGAGGCAACATAAAACGGGCCCTTGGAAATGTCAGGCCGGACTATCTGTTATGAGGCCGCCATTCCGCTGGTTCCCAAACTCCAGTTTGGGAACCGTACACTGGAAGCTCCTGCTTCCACACCATGATCATTAGATCTTGGAATGCTTCCATTTGAAAAGCTCTGCCTGTCCCCTGCCCGTGATTCATTGTCAGTGTCTCTTTCTGCGCTTCTGATACCGTTCCACTGCTCTGTTATGTTCTTTTAACGTGGTTGAGAATTTGTGAGTCCCATTGTTTCGTGACACGAAGAACAAATAACTGGTATCTGCTGGGTAAAGAACTGCCTTTAGTGAATCAAGACCGGGGTTTGAGATGGGTCCCTTGGGAAGGCCTGGTATGGTATAAGTGTTATATGGGGTGTTTCGCCTCAGGTCCTTCCAGTGCAGCCTCTTCTTTCTTACCTGACGCTCCACCATTATGCCATAACGCACAGTAGGGTCTGCCTGCAGGGGCATGCCCCTTTCAAGCCTGTTCCAGAAGACGCTTGCTATAAGTGGGCGCTCTTCTGCGCGCATTGCCTCCTCCTCCACAATGGAGGCAAGAATCACCACCTCGTGTCTTGTGGTCTTAAGTTCCTGCACCCGTTTTTCAAAGGAATTTTCCCGCCATACCTGGTAAAAATGGTCAATCATAAGCTCTGCCATGTCCAGAGGGCCATAACCCCTTGGAATGAGGTAGCTGTCAGGGAAGAGATACCCTTCAGCGCTGTCCGCCGGTATGTCCTTCTTTTCAAGCAGGTCCCTGTCCCTTACAGCATTGATGAATTCATCTTTTGTGCCTATAAGTTTTGAATGTTTGAGAAGTGTGGCGATCTGAAAAATATTGTACCCTTCCGGTATTGTAACCTGGTACTCAATGGGCCTTCCTGATACAATAACCTCAAGAATCTCTTCAGGTGTCATGGATGGTGATAGATAATATTCACCAGCCTTTACGGCACTGAGCATATCCCTGTACCAGGCCAGGGCATAAAATCCGTCCTTTGACCGGATAAAGCCTCTGTCCTCCAGCATTCTGGCCACAGACTTGAAAGAAGAACCGGCAGGAACCTTTACAATGGTCATGGAGCCTTTTTCAGCAGCCGGCTGCATCCACTGCCGCCACTGGTAGTCACACATAAAACATGCGGCAAAGAGCAGCCATGACAGGATAATAGAAGGATGTTTAAAAATAAATTTCATTTGGAAAAAGAAACAGTTGTATGGATCATAATTGCTTTGGTTCTTGCAGCATGGATGATGGCGGGTTTGATCGCAGGTAAAAGTTCAGGTTCGCGATATCCATGAATTTTCAATATGAGCGGTTCCGGGGTCCGGAATCAGCAGAACGTTCAGACGCCACCATGCTCACCATCAGCGCCCAAGGGCCAGACCATGCCTCCTGCCGCAGTGCCTCAACAGCCGCGGTAGGCAGGCAGCATGAGTACTGCTGCTCCCATGTAACGGCGTATGACGTTTAGGGGCTGTTCAAAAATAACTTACCGATTTCGCATCTCATCTTCAGGCCATCCTGAGCCGAACTTCAATCACAAAATCCTCAACGTAGCCCGGCTACGCCTGCGGTTTTGCTCAATCAGTTCAACTCAGCCTGACCTAAATCTGAGCGCGCTATCATCCAACTTATTTTTGGACAGCCCCTTAGTCTTCAAAAGCAGGATTCGATCCGCCCTGCTTTTTAAACAGCATATCCTCTCTGTAGGGCAGTGATTCCCTTATGTTTTCCGGAATTTCTCCATACTCTGCCTGAAATTCCTGAAGGAAACGCTCACGCCCCTTGAGGAAGTCCCTTACCTTTTTGGCAAGCAGTTCCTTGTCAGGAAAGAGCGGGGCCGCGCACATCATATCCATGTTGGCGCGGTCGGATTTTATTGGATAGTAATAGCCAAGGAAATCAGGTTCAAAACTGAATCTGAGCTGAATCCGTGCCAGATCATTGTATGTGGCAAGGGACTGGCGGAGCGTTACTTTTATCTCCTCCTGGCCCAGCGTGCCTGTGTTGGCAAGGTAACATCTTGTGCGGTTCCGCCTGATTATGTCATAGAATATCATGGCATGTTCCAGCTTGTCGCCGCACATGAAGGGGTCAAGGAAAAAGACCCGCTTGAATTTGCCTGCCTCCTCGGGATTTCCACCTGAGCTTTCAATGGACTCGCCATAGATGAACTGCATGGTGGCCTGCTCAGGGGTGAGCTTGTTGATGACATTAACAAGCGGATTGCGCGTGAGGATTATGATAAAATCAAGCCTGTCAGCAGAGAGGCTGCCGCTTGCTATCTCCAGATTTTCCCTGCTTATAACAGCCCTGCCGTTTGCCGTCTTTGATACATCAAGGAAGTCCGGCATGTAAGGGTATTTGCTTATGGCCACATTTTCAAGAAAGGCCTCTTTTGACTCAGCGGCCCTGAGTATCTCCGGCTGGGATGCGTCAAGACCCTCGGTCTTTACATACAGCCCGCCATATTCAAATGCGCAGTAGCTTCCGTCAGAAAACAGGGTTCCTCCATCATCGCCGATCATTTCAGAGGATTCTCGCGGCAGCTTTGCAAACTTGCGACACAGTGTGGTTGTCTTTCCCGTGGCAGTGAGGCCCGAGACTCCCATGACCACTTCCTGCAGTTCAGGACGCTCTGTCTCAAGGTCGTATATCCACAGTTTATCCCGCCTGGCCCCTGCGTGCAGAAAGATGCCGTTTTTGTCAATGGCCTTGACTCGCCAGTCCTCAAACTGAAATACACCCTTTTTACCCTCTCCAAGATAGATACTGTTACGGCATATCTTGACCTGCTCACCTCGCCTGTCACCCATCCATAGCCTGATGGTAATGTCCTTGTCAATGAGCTTCCGTCCCTTGTTGGCCTCAAAGGCATCATCTGTGAAAAAAATCACCGTGTAGGTAGGCTCTTCCACCACACGCGCGGCAGGCTGGTCAAAGAGCAGTTTCAGACCATAGGCAATCTGGGAATAAGCCACAGGCATGATGAAACGGGCAGTCACGCCATCCCGGCCATCCCCCACTATGGTATCAAGGGACAGAAGGCGCTCTGCAGAGAGCACCTCCTCTGCCTGGCGGGCAAGACGCTCCTCTTCCTCGCCAAAAGTATGATCTATATTATCCCTTGTAAATGGCGCAGAACGGGACATAGGCTCTGAATCTGCTGCAACTGAGCCAATCTGTGTCTGGATCACCCCTTCCTGATGGCTGGCAAGTTCCTTGATCTGCTGCAGTGTCAGCCCCTCTATGAGCCTTTCAGACTTTTTTGCGTCTGCGTATATCTTCTCTGCTGTTTTTTTAAAATAGTTTTGCATATTCTTTTACCTGTCAAAGCCCTTTCTGCGGAATACTCAGTGGACCGTGAATTGTACGTTTCAAAATGTGGAAAATCATTTATAAATAGTTCAAAGCTCAAAGCTGAAAGCTCAAGGCAAAAGAAGGCATGATTGTTTGCTTTTATCTTTCAGCTTCCGACTTTGAGCTTTGAGCTAACTTATTTTGCTGGTTCCCAAACTCCAGTTTGGGAACGCATACCCGGAAGCTCCAGCTTCCAGACAAGGGCAGGTAATGCCGCACAGCCGGTATTAAAAGGAATGAAGCAGGAGCTTCTGTCAATTTGGGTACCCAAACAGGAGTTTGGGCGCCAGCACGAAACTTGTCACCACTTATTGAGAACCTAATTTGAGCGATTGTTCGGATTTGCTGCATATCCGCGAAAGAGGAATTCCCATTATAGTCGGCTATATGGGGGATCCGATGACAAAGGAGATGCGGTGAAGACGGCAATCCCGAAGGGTTTCAAAATTGGAAAGCTATAATCGATATAACTCCTTTTAATTTTACTGAAAAAATAATTTTCCACATTTTGAAACGCTCAATTTAGGGAGAAGTTACATTCAGACCACAGTCACTTCCGGAATTAAATGCTGCCCCCATGGTCGTAATAACATGAAATTCTATAAAAACATAACCCTGCTGCTGTGCATGTTAATACTCTTGTCCCATGACGCATGGGCCATGAAACAGTTCTGCATGGAGACCGGCAGGGAAGTGTACGGGGGTACGGAACAGAGAAGGCTGTTTTCCAGAACTACGCTGCTCGATATTGCCAGGCAGAACGACCTGGGCTTTAACCAGATAACAGCCGCTAACCGGGACGTTGACCCCTGGGTGCCCTTTGATGGAGCAAGCATCACTATCCCTGCCACTGTCATCCTGCCTGAAATCCGGCTTGCAGAGGGCATTGTGGTTAATCTTGCTGAAATGCGCCTTTTTTTCTTTACTTCATCTGAATATTGTAATGGTGTCATCTATACATGTCCAGTAGGCATAGGCAAAACCGGTTATTCAACAAGATCCGGCATATACTCCATCTATCAGAAAAAAGAGAATCCTGCATGGATACCGCCTCCATCGGTGCGTGCCGAAGAACCGGAGTTGCCTCACTATGTCCCCCCTGGCCCGGACAATCCCCTTGGCAGGTATATCCTGCGTTTCTCACGACACGCCTATGGTATACACGGAACCAACAGGCCCTGGGGAATTGGCAGACGGGTCAGCCACGGCTGTATCCGCCTGTACCCTGAAGATATCCAGGAGCTGTTCGGTATGGTGGAAACCGGCACTCTGGTCCGTGTTGTGTATGAACCTGTAAAGGCAGGTTATGATAATGGAAAATGCTGGCTTCAGGTTTTTGAAGACTTTGAGAACAGGGTGGATGACATGCAGGCCCTGGCATTTGAAAAACTGGCGCGATGCAGCGAGAGAATAAGCACGCACAGGGGCTGGGAGATGAAGTTTGACATGGACCTGATAAAAAAGACTGTCAGAGAAAAAAGCGGAATCCCCGTTCCAGTGGGACAGGTGATAGTTGAAGGGGTCAGGCCCTGATAATTGCCTGTTGTCTTGGAAATCCTCTCACTTGGGGTTATTATCCCCGCATGACTCAACAACAACCCTCAAACACAACCATCACTGCACGTCTGAAGCCAGCGGCTCCAGCCACCGCACACCTGCTTGCCGCTGCCATCATGTGGTCTGTTGTTGGCCTGGGCCTTGGTATCAGAGGGCTTCTTAACCTTGATTTTTCTTCATGGACAGGTATTGCCTGGGCCGCAGGGGCACTGATTACCGGCGCCCTTAAGGGACAGTTCATCCTGAGAAAAACCGCATGCCGCGCCATATCGAGAATTATTGAGCGAGGAGATGACAAGTGTCTCGGAGGCTTCATGTCCCTTAAGAGCTGGCTTCTCATAGCCTCAATGATAATCATGGGAAAGCTGCTCAGGGCAAGCCCACTCCCGCACAATCTTGTGTGGAGTGTCTATGTGGCTGTGGGCGCTGCCCTTGCGGTCTCAAGCCGATTCTTCTGGCAGGCACGCTCTGAGCACAGGAAAAGTATGGCAGATTCGCAAAATGGATAACTCAATATCAGAGAAAGACCGGAAAATAACAGGGCGCATTACCCGCCTTCTTGAAATCATTGACATACTGCGCGCACCGGATGGCTGCCCCTGGGACAGGGAGCAGACACCTGCCACAGTAAAAAAATATATTCTCGAAGAGTGCTACGAGCTTGCAGATGCCATTGACCAGGAAGAGCCAGGCGAAGTGTGTGAGGAGCTTGGGGACATATTTTTCATGCTGCTGTTCATCGGACGCATGTACGAAGAAAACAATGACTTTGAGATAGCACGCTCCCTGGAACTCATAGAAGAGAAGATGATTCGGCGTCATCCCCATATTTTTGCTGATGTCAAGGTGAACGGCACATCGGACGTCACGGCAAACTGGCAGAACATCAAGGCCCAGGAGGCCAGGGAAAGCGGCAAAAAACACAGCGTGCTTGGCAATCTTCCAAAGGCGCTTCCTGCCCTTCAGAGGGCGTTCCGTGTGGGAGAAAGGGCATCCAGGGTGGATTTTGACTGGAAACACGCAAGTGAGCTCTGGGATAAACTGGAAGAGGAGAAGCAGGAACTCAGACAGGCTGTGGATGGAGGCAGCACGCAGCAGATCGAAGAGGAGCTTGGAGACCTGCTGTTTACTGTATCTAATCTTGCGAGAAAACTTGGCATTAACCCTGAGGAGGCGCTTCAGAAGGCAGTTGCAAAATTTACCAGGCGGTTTCATGCAATGGAAAAATTACTTGAAGAGCAGGGCACTCTCCTTCCTGGCGCACCTGCTGACATAATGGATAATGCCTGGGAAGAGGTCAAAAAGGGGCAGTAACGCGCTTATGCACCATGCGGCGGGAGCATTCCCCGTTTGTCCTGCCTTTTCTAAATATTGCGGAGGCTGTGTGGCTTTTTGATGCTTGTTCTGCGAGAAAATCTGCATAAAACGTTCGGAAGACCTCATAACAGTTTCAGAACCAGTCTCAAAAAGTTACATAGCCGCAGCACGTTATGATATTGGGACAAACGGGGAATGCTCTCCCAGGCGCTATACGCGCAGAAATACTCTATCATGTCAATATATCCTGAAAAATTCGGCATCATAGTAATTGGCGCTGGCCATGCAGGCTGCGAGGCTGCGCTTGCTGCCGCGCGTCTCAACATCTCCACCTGTCTTCTCACCATAAACCTGGACTGCATTGCCGCCATGAGCTGCAACCCTGCAATTGGCGGTCTTGCCAAGGGACAGCTTGTACGGGAGATAGATGCCCTTGGCGGTGAAATGGCAAAAAACATAGATGCCACAGGGATTCAGTTCAGGAAACTCAACACATCCAAGGGGCCAGCAGTAAGGGCAACCAGGGCCCAGGCAGACAGGCTGCTCTACAGGCTTCGAATGAAGCGTGTACTTGAAAATCAGCCAGGTCTTGAAATACACCAGGCAATGGCAGGCCGCCTGCTGGTTCAGGACGGCAGGGTGTATGGGGTTGAAACCACTACAGGCCAGGAGTTTCATGCACAGTGTGTCATTGTTACTACAGGCACATTTCTTAGGGGCCTGATACACATAGGCATGGAACATTTCCAGGCCGGACGTCTCGGTGACCCTCCTTCAAACAGGCTCTCACGCTCCATTGCATCTCTGGGGTTTGAAATGGGACGTCTCAAGACAGGGACACCGCCGCGTCTCCATGCAGGAACCATAGATTTCAGCGGGCTTGATGTGCAGGAAAGCGACCCTTCGCCCTCACCTTTTTCAATTGCCACAGGTGAGATACCACTTACGCAGCGTCCATGTTACATAACGTACACCAACAGTGAAACGCACCGTTTCATTGAATCAGGCCTTGACCGCTCTCCCCTTTTTGCCGGAGTGATTGAAGGAACCGGGGCCCGATACTGTCCGTCAATAGAGGACAAGATTCACCGCTTCCCTGACAGGCTCAGGCACCAGATATTCCTTGAGCCAGAGGGCCTTGACACAGTAGAGGTGTACCCAAACGGCATCTCTACAAGCCTTCCCATTGATATCCAGCTCAAGATGGTAAG
>WFRQ01000572.1 GCA_015486425.1 Deltaproteobacteria bacterium
AATTCCCATTATAGTCGGCTATATGGGGGTTCCGATGACAAAGGAGATGCGGTGAAGACGGCAATCCCGAAGGGTTTCAAAATTGGAAAGCTATGATCGATGTAACTCCTTTTAATTTTATTGAAATAATAATTTTCCATATTTTGAAACGTTCAATTTAGGTTAAAGGTGTTTCTTCTATAAGGGTGCCGGTTCTCTTTCACTCACTTCTTGACTACCTGCCTCTCAATTAATATAACCCTCCCTGCAGTTTGGAGTTTCTGTGCAAGGAGGTCTGGAGGTTTCATAATTCTGAAAATGCGCGTACATATCATCCAACCAACTCATTTTGCCGGTCAGTTTGACCGCAGGCTCTATAAATCTTCAAGGCGGGCCCTTGTGCCTCTTACTTTGCCGTATCTTGCCTCCCTGTGCCCTGATTATGTTGAGATTACACTTACAGATGAGCAGACACAGCAACTTGATTTTTCCAGGGACTACGACCTGGTTCTCATCACGTCAACAATTCTTACTTCATTCCGTGTTTATGAAATTGCCTCAAAATACAGACAGCGCGGTATCCCGGTTGTAATAGGCGGGCCTCACTGCACTTTCTATGGTGATGAAGCCCTTAAGCATGCTGATGCCATAGCAATCGGTGAGGGTGAGACCACTGTCCCGGTGATAATTGAGGATGTGGCAGCAGGCAGACTTAAAAAGAGATACAGGCCTGATGGCATGCACGATCTTAAGGGACTTCCCTTCCCCCGCTACGACCTGCTTGATTACCGCACCATATCCAGAATTCCCACATACGCTGTCCAGACCACTCGCGGCTGTCCATACAGGTGTCACTTCTGTGCGGAACGTTTTCATCTTGGCGAAAGGTACCGGATGCGTCCGGTAGAAGAGGTGGTGGAGGAGATAAAGGCCACGGGATGCAGGCAGATATTTTTTGCTGACAGCACCTTTGCCGGAAAGCGTTCCCGCACCATGGAGCTTATGGAGGCCCTGATTCCGCTTAAAATCAGGTGGTCAACACTCTGGAACGTACACCGCTGCCTTGACAGTGAGCTCATGGAGCTTGCCCGCCGGAGTGGACTGCTTCATATAAACATGGGGGTTGAGAGCATAAGCGCTGCCACCCTCAAGGATATGAACAAGAAGACCACTCCTGCTGACAGGATATCAGAGGTTGCTGCCATACTGAACAGGCTTGATGTCAGTTTTTCCTTTAACCTGATTTTTGGCTGGGATACCGAGACCCTGGAGGATTTTGACACCACCCTGAACTTCCTCATTCAGAACCGGGTTCACGTGGCCTTTTTCAATGTCTTTTCGCCCCACAGGGGAACAGCCATTTATGATGAGTATCTTGAGGCAGGAAGGCTCATAGACCCGTACAACATGGGTCGCTGGCCCGGTATTATTGCAGAGATATATCCGAAAAATTACTCCCCTGCGGAACTTGAACAGAATGTAATTCGTCTGTACCGTGAGTTCTATTCATGGCCTTCCATGCTTGAAAGGCTGCCGCGTCCCCTTACAAAATCCGCAATGGCATCATGGTTTATGAATCTGCAGGAACGAAAATTGTACAGTGGGCAGACGCATAGGGCCAATTTTGACGGCATATAAAGTAAGCGTTCACCGGGCACTGCATCTGCTGTGTTGGCGGGCGCTTGAAGTACAGGGAGTACGACTGCGCCCCCGCCGCCTTGCATCTGCGGCACCCTGTGAACGCTTATGGAATGAGGAATGCATGCAGCAAACGCGGAATTTTTTCCATACCTTTGCCATTCACATCAAACCGGACACATTCCCCGTTTGTCCCGATATCTGACGTGCTGCGGGCGGAACAATCAGGGAATGCTCCCATTAAACCAGTTTGAAAAAACAGACACTTAACGGTGAAAGCCGAATCCTGATTGAATGCGGTCGTCCATGGCACTCATGTTCTTCGCTGTGAACCATCTCCGGGTAGTTGTGCTCCCATCCGCCATATGCCGGGTCCTGTGAGTGCAGTATGAGCCTGTATTCTCCACTCTCGGGCACTCCTATCCGGTACTGGTGCCGTACTGTATCCGCAAAGTGGCACACCACAAGTATGGTGGAATTGTCACTTTTTCTCAGAAAACAGATGACATTGCTCTGATAGTCAAGTTCATCAATCCACTCGAATCCGGCGGGCTCACAGTCATACCTGTGAAGCGCTGGCTCCTGCCTGTACAGTGTGTTCAGCTCACGGACAAGCGCCTGAATTCCGCTGTGGCGCTGGTTCTCCAGAAGATGCCAGTCAAGGCTTTCCTGATAGTTCCACTCTCGCCACTGAGCAAATTCCCCGCCCATGAACAGCAGTTTCTTGCCGGGGTGAGCTGTCATGTACGCAAGGAGGGCCCGGAGGTTGGCAAACTTCTGGTTCTCGTCCCCCGGCATCTTGTTTATCAGCGAGCCCTTCATGTGCACCACCTCATCATGGCTCAGGGGCAGTACATAGTTCTCGTCAAACATGTAGACAAAACTGAATGTCAGGTGATGGTGGTGGTGCTGCCTGTGAACTGGGTCATTTTTAAAATATTTAAGCGTGTCGTGCATCCAGCCCATGTTCCACTTGTAGCCGAAACCAAGGCCGCCAAGATAGGTGGGCCTGCTGACCACCGGGAAGGCCGTGGATTCCTCTGCTATCATGAGGATTCCACGGTTTTCCCTGTACACTGCCTCATTAAGCTGGCGCAGGAAAGCTATGGCTTCAAGGTTTTCGTTGCTGCCGTATTTGTTGGGTATCCACTCCCCCTCTTTCCTGGCATAATCCAGGTACAGCATTGAGGCCACGGCATCTACCCTTATGCCGTCAATGTGGTATTTCTGGAACCAGAACATGGCGCTGCTCACCAGAAATGCCCTGACTTCATTGCGCCCGTAGTTGAATATGGCGCTTCCCCATTCAGAGTGAAAGCCCTGCCTGGGGTCTTCGTGTTCGTACAGGCAGGTTCCGTCAAAGCGGATGAGCCCGTGTCCGTCAGTTACAAAGTGCGACGGGACCCAGTCCATTATCACACCAATGCCGTGGGCGTGCATGGTATCCACAAATGCCATGAACTCCTGGGGCGTGCCGTAGCGGGACGTGGGGGCAAAGTACCCTGTTACCTGGTAACCCCATGAACCTTCAAATGGAAATTCTGTAATTGGCATGATCTCCACGTGGGTGTACTGCATGTCCACCAGGTATTCAGCAAGTTCAGCCGCGGCCTCAGTGTATGTCAGGGCACGGTTTTCCTCCTCTACCCTGCGTCTCCAGGAGCCAAGGTGTACTTCGTATATGTTGAGCGGGTCCCTGTGCGTCTGAAATGTGTGGCGGTCATTCATCCACTCATGGTCGCCCCATTGATAACCCTTGAGTTCCCATACCCTGGACGCTGATTTTGGAGGCTTTTCCGTAAAGAATGCGTATGGGTCGCTCTTTTCCTGTCCCCTGCCGTCAACGGCAGACACAACGAAGTACTTGTATGTGATTCCAGGGCCTATGCCGGGTACGAACCCCTCATGTACGCCGCTTCCGTCTTCCCGCAGCTTCAGGGGGTGTTTTCCCGGAGTATAGGAATTAAAATCTCCTATTACGCTTACTGCAGAGGCGTTGGGTGCCCACACGGCAAAATAGACCCCGCTTTTTCCCTGGCGCTCCATGATATGGCTGCCCATAATCTCGTAGAGCCTCTCGTGAGTCCCCTCCTTGAACAGATAACTGTCAGTCTCCCCCCAGGGTGATATGTCGTAATATATGTCAGCCATGATTCCCTCTTCTCTTTCTGTTTTTAAGGGCCTTTTGAAATACATCCACATACTGTCTTGCTGAACGTTCCCAGTCAAATCTCATGTGCATGGCCCTCTGCTGCATTTCGTCTATGGCCTCGGGATAATTTCGCCACGTCTCAACAGCCCATTTCAGTGTATGATACAGGGCTTCAGAGGTGGCGTGCCAGAATTTGAATCCGGTCCCTGTGCCGGCAGCAGCATCATAATTGTCAATGGTATCATCCAGACCTCCTGTGGCACGAACCACAGGCAGTGTTCCATAGCGCAG
>WFRQ01000573.1 GCA_015486425.1 Deltaproteobacteria bacterium
TCCATAATTTTTTTCTTGGCACCTATCTGCTCAGAGGGTGCTGCAGATGCAAGGCGGAGGGGGCGAAAGCGTACTTCCCGTACTTCGAGCCCTTGACAACGCAGCAGATGCGGTATCCTGTGAGTAGATACCTCACCTGATTAATTACCAAACAACCCCTTTATAGTGTGCTCAAGAAGCTGTTCAGCAGGCTTTTGGGGAGTTTCTTCTGTTTTGCCTTCAGTGCCCTTCTCTGTGGTGCCTGTCTCTTCCTGCTTCTTCTCCTTTCCAAACAGGCTGTTGGTAAGGCTGTGTATGGCCTGATTCTTTACCGCAGTGGTGTCAAGCGTGATGGCCGGAGCTGACCATGTGCCCTTTACCATAAGAGGCAGCACACTCCATCCCCTGCTGTCCCGCATGGGTGACAGCAGTTTTCCTGCTGGTATTTTTGCTGCAAGTTCCGGAGAAAGCACGGCATTCAGATGAATATCAAGATTACCATCCAGGGAGACACTTCCTTCAGGCGCGAGGTTTATGCGGTCTGAAGAAAATTTGCTTTTGAATATTATCTTTCCAGCCTCAACGAGAAAATCACCATAGGCATTTTTAAAATCAATGGTCTGAAGTTCCTTCTCAAGGTTTAAAAATGATGCCAGTTTTGAAACAATGCCTGCTTTTGCAAGCTGACCCTCCAGAATATTCCAGTTTCCCTTGAGATAGAGGTTTCTCTTTATATCTTCTGACTTGATTCCCTGTCCCTTGAAGTTTCCCTTGAGGTCCAGTATTCCCTTGACCATATCCCTGAAGGAAGGCGCTGCGTAGGCCAGAATATCCTGGGCCAGGGCATGGGATACATCGAAATCCCCTTCATACCGGTAGCCCTTGACTCCAAGGTCAAGGTTGACGTTCTTCTTTATTTCCCCGCCTGCTACATCTGCCACCTGTTGGACACGCAGTCTGTTGTTCTTGAACGTGTAATTGAGTCTGACGTCTCTAACCGGAATGTTGTGGTACTTGAGCAGCGCAACTGAAATGGTGCCTGCGGCATTTACCGGTATGTTCACCGCATCTGGCTCAGATGGAGCGGCACCTCCTTTCTTACCCCCAGTCGCCGTGGAGCCGTTATCAGCGGATTTTCCCGCAGCAGCCCTGTTTTCTGATGGTTTCTGTCCCGTATCACCTTTTTTGTCTGCAAGTACGGCGTCAAGATCAACGGTGTCCGCATTCATGGCTGTTTTAACATTAATTATTTTTCCAAATATGTTGTCAGCCCTGAGGTCTGTTTTTATCACAGAGTCTTTCAGGTTTATGACAAGGTTTCTGCTTTTGACACTGTTACCCTGTAGATGAAGGCCGCCATTTACAGTTATGGGGATGCCGTCACTGTTTATGGATATTTTTTCAAGATCAAGCGAGGCAGACTGCACGAGTTTTGCTCCCCTGTCGGCTTTGCCCTTAAGGGAGGCCCTGGCAGAGATGGCGCCTGATGGTTCAAGGGCTCTGGCCTTACCTGCATATGCATCAGGGAGAGCTGCCATGATTGCCGCTATCTTCTGGGCAGGCACTGTTATCAGCATGTCCACAACCGGTGTTGATGACAGGGAGGTCACACTGCCTTCCGCATTTATCTTTACACCATTCAGGTTAAGCACAGTGTTTTGCAGGATAAGAGTGGTGTTTTTTTCTTTAAGCACTGCATTGAAATCAAGAGATGCCGAGGCATTTTTGATAGCTGCTTCAGGATTTGCCTCTGGAATAAATTGTATGTCAGCAACCGTGATGGCGCCTGACGCATCAAGCGCATTCGGATTAAACCGCAGATTTATGTCTGATCCTATCAGTGCGTTTTTTAGCTCTCCCGGGAGATTTGCTGCAAAGTAGGGAGAAAAGCCCGGTATGCCAAGGCCCTTGACCCTGATGCTCATATCCACTGCCGGTCCCTTGATCCCCACGTTGCCGTCTGCTTCAATGCTGCCCTGGTTAAGCATGGCAGAAAATCTGACAGGGAATGGGGCAGCCATTGAAAAATTGCTGATTTTCATATCTACATCAGACAGGACGGTTTCCACAGTCTTCTTGCCAGGGGCCGCCATGTCTGTAAATATGATACGTCCATCTGATATTGAAATGCTTGATACCATAATGGAGAGGCTGCTGTCTGCGCTGGCAGCAGCATCATTTTTCGGTTTTTTTTCTGTATGTGCCTGTTCTGATGCCTGATTCCCCCTGTCAGTGGAGGCATCGACGGCCTTTTCTTTTGTGACGCCCTTTTCAGGCCCGGGCTGTTTCAGTATGTCGCTGAAGTTGAAACTGCCGTCACTGTTTCTAATAACGTGGATTTCGGGCTTGATAAGACTGATTTCACCTATCTCCACGCGGCCTTGAAGCAGGGGCATGAGCGCATAGTGAAGTTTTACGCCGGAGCACGACACAAATGGCTGATTTCCAGCGCTGTTCATTATGGTAAGGCCAGTGAGGTTAATGCCGGAAAAGATGTTAATGCTCACGTCATCAAGGGTAACTGTCCGGTGCAAAGACTTTTCGGCAACAGGCAGGACTGTCTGTTTTATCCTTTCCGGTGTCACAAGGGTTTTCAGGAGAATAAACGTGGCGGCAATCAAGACAATGATGATACCGGATAGTACGGCTGTGAGTTTGATAAGTCCCTTCATGATAATTCTCCTTGAGGCTGTTCAGTCTGTCTTATGCTTAGGGGCTGTCCAAAAATAACTTACCGATTTCGCATCTCATCTTCAGGCCATCCTGTGCTGAACTTCAATCACAAAATCCTCAACGTAGCCCGGCTACGCCTGCGGTTTTGCTCAATCAGTTCAACTCAGCCTGACCTAAATCTGAGCGCGCTATCATCCAACTTATTTTTGGACAGCCCCCTAATTGTATCTGGATTGAGCGATAGTCGGGTTTGCTGCATATTGGCTCTATTCAGATTTCAGCATGTCAACTATCTCTGAGGCAAGCCCTGTGTAGGTGGCAGGGGTCATTTCTAACAGGCGCTTTCTGTCTTCAGAATCAATATCAAGCCCCTGTATGAATTCCTGTATAGCCTCCCTGGTGATTTTGTGTCCGCGTGTCAGTTCCTTGAGTTTTTCATATGGTTTTTCAATGCCAGCCTTGCGCATCACAGTCTGAATTGGTTCTGCAAGCACTTCCCAGGCATTGTCCAGGTCTGCCGCCAGTTTCTGCTCATTGAGCCGCAGTTTACCAAGGCCTTTTATGGTTGACTGGTAGGCAATCATGCTGTAGCCAAAGCCTACGCCCATGTTGCGGAGCACAGTGGAATCTGTGAGGTCGCGCTGAAGCCTCGATATGGGCAGCTTTGCTGCGAGGTGACTGAAAATTGCGTTGGCAAGGCCGAGGTTGCCCTCGGAGTTTTCAAAATCAATAGGGTTGACCTTGTGAGGCATTGTGGATGAGCCTACTTCCCCTTTCACAGTCTTCTGCCCGAAGTACGCCATGGAGATATATGTCCAGATATCCCTGTCAACATCAATAAGAATGGTGTTGAACCTGCTTATGGCGTCAAACAGCTCGGCCATGTAGTCATGGGGTTCTATCTGGGTGGTAAAGATGTTCTGTTTAAGGCCCAGCCTGTTTTCAATAATCCTCGCGGCAAGGGCTATCCAGTCCACATCAGGATAGGCTGCAATGTGTGCATTAAAGTTACCCACAGCACCGTTCAGCTTGCCCATGATCTTCACGGCTTTAATTTTCTGCTTCTGACTCTGCAGGCGTGCGGCAAATACCGCAAGTTCCTTGCCTGTGGTGGTGGGGGAGGCTGGCTGTCCATGGGTGCGGGCCAGCATGGGCACATCTTTCCACTGGTGAGCAAGTTTTTTGAGACTGTCTATTACCTCCTCCTGATGTGGAAGCATGGCCTCAAGCCCGCTTTTCAGCATAAGTGCGTGGGAAAGGTTGTTGATATCCTCAGAGGTGCAGGCAAAGTGCAGAAACTCGGAGAGCGGCTCAAGGGTGGTGCCTGCAAACCTGTCCTTGAGGTAATACTCTACTGCCTTTACGTCATGGTTTGTTGTTCGCTCAATTGCCTTTACCTTCTCTGCCTCTTCGGGGTTAAAGGTGTCCACGATTTCTGTAAGAATCTCCTGCTCCCCGCTGGTAAGCGGGCGGCACTCAGGAATTTTTTCTTCAGCGCATAGTTCCATGAGCCAGAGTATTTCAACATGAATGCGGTTACGGATAAGAGCATATTCTGAAAAACACTCGGTAAGTTTCCTGACTTTTGAGGCGTAACGCCCGTCAATAGGGCTGATGGCAGTAATCATTATCTGTTTTTCTCCATATTTTTATCTGTTCAGCATTAATAAATTGGATGGATATGTCCTTCATCTGCAGAGACGATAACATGTTTTGCATACTGAGCAAATCCGTTCTGGTGAATCGGTGGCAACGATTCATCAGGAAAAAAGCAGCATGGTTCGGTTTTGATCAAAAATCCCGTCCCGTATGATGAACAGATAAAAAAAAGGGAAGATATATCCATCTTTCAGGATAAATCCTCCCTTCTATAAAAATGCTCTATGTACTCTGACGCTCAATTCAAATCTGATGTTTATTTGACCTCGATCTGTTTGGCCTTGTTCTCTTCTTTTTTGGGAAGGGTTACTGTAAGTACACCCTTGTCATATTGAGCTGTTATATTGTCAGGGTCAACTGGCACAGGAATTCTGATTGACCGTGCGAACGTGCCGCGACGGCGTTCAATCCTGTGGAAATTTTCTTCCTTGCTCTCTTTTTCTTCTTTCTTTTCACCCTTTATGACAAGGATATCACCCTGTACAGAGACATCAATATCTTTGGACTCCATTCCTGGAAGTTCAGCCTTTACCAGGATGTTATCGTCTGTCTCTGATACATCCACAGCAGGTACCCAACTGCCTGCTTCAGGCAGGAAAGTCCCCTTTTCCCCAAGAAAGTCTTCAAAAAGCCTGTCCATTTCCCTGCGAAGGGTAGATAATTCACGAGCCGGTTTCCATGGAGTAAGTTCAAACATGGCGAGTACCTCCTTTCCTTCAAATTTTCAGATATATAATTCAGGTCAAAATAAGTTGACCATCTGCTTTGATTGCAAAATAAGCATGATACGTGGGGTGTCAAGAGTGCCTGCAGGAGGATAATATGTCGGACAGGGAAAGAAAAAAGGTATCTGCTCAGGGGGTACCGCATCTGCTACGTTGTCGGGGGCTCGAAGTACGGGAAGTACGCCTTCGCCCCCTCCGCCTTGCATCTGCAGCACCCTCTGAGCAGATACGTGTCAA
>WFRQ01000574.1 GCA_015486425.1 Deltaproteobacteria bacterium
GAAAATCACCGAGGAGATTGATGCCATGAGGGTCATGGGGTTTACCCCTCACCGCTTCCTCGTGCAGCCAAGGATCATTGCACTTATGATAGCACTCCCGCTGATGATATTCTTCGCTGATATTGTTGGTATCTTCGGAGGAATGGTAATAGCGCATGTGCACCTTGATATTTCCTATCTGGCATTCCTTCACAGGCTTCAGAATGTACTTGAGGTAAAGCACGTATGGATTGGAATCTGCAAGGGGCCGTTCTTTGCATGGCTCATTGCTGTGGTTGGCTGTTTCCGAGGGTTTCAGGTCTCCATTAACACCGAGAGCATAGGGCGATACACTACCATTAGTGTGGTAAATTCCATATTTCTGGTAATAGCTTGCGATGCCCTGTTCTCAGTGCTGCTTACCCAACTCGGTATATGACAGGCGATTCCTTGCATCATGGTTCATATTAAAACTGAAACAGTTGTTGAGATGAAAGACATCGTAACCAGGTTCGGAGTAAACCTGGTACATGAAGGTGTTAATCTTTCAATACGCAGGGGAGAGATATATGGCCTTCTCGGTGGAAGCGGTTCAGGCAAATCAACGCTGCTGAAAGAGATGATTATGCTCCTCAAGCCTGAATCAGGTCTTGTAAAGGTTCTTGGTATGGATTTATCAGAAATAGATATGGAAGAGGCAGAACAGCTCAGGAGCAGATGGGGAGTTCTGTTTCAGGCAGGGGCCCTTTACTCATCTCTCACGGTTGCTGAAAATGTAGGCATCAAGTTGAAGGAGTATACCGGCCTTCCGTCAAGGATAATTCATGAAATTGTCACAATGAAGATAAATATGGTAGGGCTTCCGGCGCATGCTGCCAGGCTGTATCCTGCCCAGTTAAGTGGTGGCATGGTAAAGCGTGCATCTCTTGCCCGGGCCCTTGCCATGGACCCGGAGCTTCTCTTTCTTGATGAACCGACTTCCGGTCTTGATCCAGTGGGAGCAGAAGAATTTGATGCCCTGATAGTGAAGCTTCGTGACGTGCTGGGGCTTACTGTTATAATGGTTACACATGACCTTGACTCTATTTATACGATAGTTGACCGTTTTGCAGTGCTGGGAGAGAAAAAAGTGATAGCAGAAGGAACCCTGGATCAGGTGATAAAAAATCCTCACCCTGTAATAAAAAAATTCTTCCTCGGAGCCAGGGGACGCATCAGGAGCCGTCATGGAAAGCAGAATTAACTATGCACTTGTAGGGCTTTTTGTGCTGCTTCTCACAGCCGGGCTTGTATATTTTATTTACTGGCTTGGCACCCATGGTGGCCAGGAGGAGTATGACTATTACAGGGTTTATATGTCCGAGTCTGTTGCAGGCCTGAGCGCCGACGCGTCTGTAAAATACATGGGAGTGGGCGTTGGTACCGTGGACCACATAGGTATTGACCCTGAAAACCCCAGGCAGGTAGAGCTTATACTGAAGATAAGACGCGGCACCCCTGTTACAAGAGATACCACGGCACAGCTCAAGTTTTTTGGAATAACAGGCCTGGCATTCATAGAACTTAAAGCTGGTAACACGCAGGCTCCGCTTCTGAAAGCGGCCAGGGGGGAAATGCCGATAATACCCTCAAAACCCTCTACCCTGAAACGCATGGATGAATCCCTGAGTCTTCTTGCATCAAAATCAGCACGGGCACTTGAGAAGATTGATAAACTTCTCAGCAAGGAAAATATAGAAAATTTTGGAGATTTTCTTGTTGAAATACGGCTGTTCGCAGGTGAAATGCAGTCTGCTGTGCAGAGATTCAAGATACTGATTGATCAGACTTCAGTTACCGAAGACAAACTGGTGGATACTGCGGAAAAGGTCAAGGCTGCATCCGAACGGGTTCGGTTAATGGCTGCAAGGCTTGATGCTGTGTATGGTGAGGCAGGCAGCAACATTACCACTGATGTGCATCACAGCCTTGAACTGATTAATCAGTTGGTTTATCGGATTGACTTGCTGTCAAGGGATATGCAGCGTGCAGTACGACACATTGAAGAGAGCCCTGGAGATTTTTTATACAAGCGGACTGTTCCAAGGCCGGGGCCTGGAGAGGCAGGATATGAACCTGACAGTCAGTAAAAAAATTCACTTGATCATATGTGTGGCGCTGATAACGCTTGTTGTTTCCGGATGCATGCCGCGTCCTGTTCCTGCCCCTATAGTCTATACCCTGGAGTATAAGGGAGCCTCATCTGAAGTACCTGCGGCAGGCAGGTCCCAGAATGAAAAACCAGTGCTGAAACTCATGCCGGTCCGTGCTGCAGCTCCCTTTACTTCCCCCAACATACTCTATCGTGATAGAAATTTCGGTCTCTACCATTATGCCCACAGCAGATGGAGCGATGCCCCTGTAACAATGCTGGAAGGTTATCTGCTCATCTTTCTTGAACATCAAGGGATGTTTTCCTCAGTGCTGCCTCCATCATGTGCAGCAGCCGGAGACCTTGTTCTTGAATCCATGCTCCAGGATTTCAGCCTGCATATCAAATCCGGCAAAAATGCCGATGCGGAAATAAAGGTAATTTTTTATCTTGTAAATGCCCGATCCGGCAGGCTGGTGGCCTGCAAAGAGATTGCCGCTACTGTGTCTGCAGAGGAAACCGATGCGGAACATGCGGTTTCCGCCCTTAACTCTGCGGTTTTAAAGGCGGCTGAAGAGCTTGGCACATGGCTTGCCGCAGAGGCTGCTAAATTTC
>WFRQ01000575.1 GCA_015486425.1 Deltaproteobacteria bacterium
CTGGGTTAATGAAAATGGTCGATGGTGGGAAAAAGATCCTGTGCTGGTAACCTCATACTCGTTACTTGCCCTGGAAATTCTGTGGCGCGGCCTGTGAACGCTGCAAAAATTTTCCGAACAGGATATCCGTCCATAAGAAACCTTGTGCGCGGCGCCTGACGCGCAGCAGGGCCGCAGCTTGCCTCCCATTCAGGGTAGGCCCCAGTAAACCTCCCTCCAATCGCTGGTGCGTACACTGCACCAGGTCTGAGGGATACACGGTAAGAGGATGAATGAGCCGGGGCTGAACATCATTACAGCCCTGTATCTCCGATTCTGACCACTGCTGTTCCCCTTCATACGGCCTGCAGAGCCTTCTATCGGAGAACCTGCAGGACTGTATACAGACTTTGCCATTAATGGCAAATGATTTCCCATAGTGGAAAAATTATTCCACTGCCACATGCCTTTTTTTAAAAAAACACCTCACAATCACCGTTTTATGCCAGTTTTTTTGATAGAAACATTGGTACATTTTTTGCGTATACTCATTAAACAATGCGCAAAATTTCGTATGTGACGCAGAATTATTTTCCTGCTTTCATAACAGCAAAAAAATTAAGTAACTTTTGAACATATTCGCTGACCGCAGAAAAATCGCCTTGTTTTTCTGCTGCAGGTAAAAAATTCTTTACGTTCCATGCGTCTTGCGATTCATTTTTTTGTTTTTTTAAACTGCCTTTTTCGCTCAAAACGCAAAGATAATGATACTTTCTCCCTGCTTGACAGCCAATGGGGGAAAGAACCATACAGTAACATGTTGAACAGTTATACATCGTCAACTGTCCATACAGGGGGGGAAGCATGAAAAACATAATATCAATAATCATCATGACTGCTGCCATGCTGACACTAATCACCTCTGCTGCACCGGCAGCAACAAGTCTGTATCAGTGGGGCATGAACGTAAATGGCTCCTTTTTTACAGGAAACATATACGGTGGAAACTCCCTTGATGATGTTCCCGGTCTGAACCATGAATCTTTTAGTGAGAGCCAGGGCATCGGCAGCATGACCTGGACATATACGGCAACATCTGATGACGAAAGCATGCTCTTCATCTCTTGGATGGATCATGAAATTGATGAATATACAAATGGTTTCATAAACGAATTTGGCGGATTTCATGGTGCCACTCAGATAGATCAGCAATGGGAAATAGATGAACCCATGTATGTATTCGGAGACATAGCATGGAATGTGAAGCACGGACATCTTGACTCATCCAACTCACTGCCCCATGGCTGTGACCCTACACATGACGGCAGACCTGGTGACGATGTTTCAATGGCATTGGGCTGGACATTTGACCTGAACACAGGAGACACGGCAGATATATCCCTTGTTCTTACAGAAAACATGGATGATATCAACGACTCCCTGTTCTATCTCACACATACCGATTCGGATTCCGGCACGACAATTTACTACCAGGGCGTAGCTGAAATAACTCTCATGCCTACTCCGGTACCCATACCCGAAACCGGACTGCTTTTAATAAGCGCCCTTACCACTCTCACCGGTCTGAAAAAACTTAAAATTCTCAGTTAAAACAGGCTTCAATGAACCTGCTGTGCCAGGCCATACTGCCACTGACCCGGGGTGCAGGACCCGACAATTATGTAATGCAAACAAGGGGAACATCATGACACAAATACATTTTACATCTGTCATCAAAACGCTGCTTATTTTCATATTGCTGCAATGCACTCCTCTGTTTTCAATACATCACGAGTCAGCAGAAAACTTTCCATATGATGCGTTAAACCGTGCGGCAGCCTGCCTGTGCAGTCTTGCAGGTCCGGCAGAGGCATATGCCGACCCTGCCCGGGTTATCTGTGTGCCGCATGTGCCGTCAGATCTCCGTGTGCCTCATGAAACATGGTCAGGGGAGCCCACCATCCTTAAGGGCATAGCTCGCGGAGTTACTGCAGGCACATATTACTGGGAATATGGAGATGGCGTGGTTTCAGAATCCCTGCCTGTTTCAAACCCTGACAACCTCTCTGTTACCTATACATATGACGCTCCTGAGGGCACACTTTTCATCGCCCGTCTCCATGTTATCAACACCGCCGATGAAGAAGCCACTGACGAGTACAGGATACTGGTCAAGGCCAAAACCCTGGATGTGGAAATAAACAAGGCCATAGATGACGGCCTGTGGTGGCTTTTTACCCATCGGAGTGGCTCCGGTGATTACTCAATCATACCAGCCAGCGTATTTACTGCACCAGATGGACAGCAGGGGCTTCTTGGGCAGTATTTCAACAACACATCCCTTTCAGGTGACCCGGCTCTTGAGCGTATAGACCCTGAGATCAACTTCAACTGGGGTAATGGCAGCCCGGGAGAAGGGATAAACGCTGATTTCAGTGTGCGCTGGACCGGCACACTCAATATACCGCAGGCTGGTTATTATAATTTTGCATCCAATAATGACGATGGAACCAGGCTTTATATTGACGGCTTCCATATTATTGACGACTGGAGAAGCCACGCTCCCGCGTGGATATATGCTGCCCCCATATACCTTACAGCAGGCCCTCACACATTCCAGGTGGATTTTTATGATGGATGCTGTGGAGCGCAGGCCAGAATTTACTGGGTGGCAGACGACATGGTGCGATGGCAGAACCTGAGCGATAACAACAGCTATGCGTCCTATTCCGGCAACCCCACTGCCTCAGCCGTACAGGCATTTGAGATTAACGGGCACCTGCAAACTGGCGACTTTGAGAAAGACCCATACGTTCCTGCTGTAAAAGGCGGCATATCCCATCTTCTCTCACATCTTTCATCTACTAACCTTACCATGCAGGGGACCAATGACCCTGATTCAAACGGAAACGGGATAGGGCTAAGCTGGTCCCTGGACAACCGGCCCATATATGAACTCGGGGCAATAATGGACGCCATTGTTGCCACAGGAACGCCGGATGCAGTAGCAGAGGTCGGCGGAACCAATGTCCAGGGACGCAGATACCAGGATATTGTTCAGGACATGGTGGACATGTATGCCTGGGGTCAGGATGATGCAGGCAATGACCGTGGTGGATGGAGGTATTCATGGAACGGCGGTTCTGATAATTCTGCTGCTCAGTGGGGAGCTATCGGGATGATTGCAGCAGAAAGACATTTTGGTTGTACCGTACCCGAATGGGTCAAGGAGCTGAACAGGCTGTGGCTGAATTACTCTTACAACAGCGCAGGTTTTTTTGGATATACCGGCAGCGGCGCTAACAGGTCAGGCTATGCCACAGGTCCAAGCGGCATGGTGCAGATGGCCTTTGACGGCCTTGATATAACTGACCCCCGCTGGCAGGATTGTGAAAGTTACATAGACAGTCACTGGCAGGATTTTCTCGGCTGGAACTCAGACAGCAATAATCAGACACGTGACTGCCGCCACTACTCATACTATGCCTTTGCAAAGGCCATGCGCCTGGCCAAGCCATCAGAGGTTATTTATCTGCCAAGCGGACTTAACTGGTACGGAGACGAGGAATATGGACTGGCCAAAATACTTGTGGACAGTCAGAATGCTGATGGATCCTGGCCTTATGACGGCTGGCCCTATGTAGGTCAAAGGACTGCTGCCGCCTGGAACATTATCATACTGACCCGTACCCTGTTTGAGAAACCGCCAGTGGCAGTTATCAAGGCAGAACCCAACCCGGGAGCAGTTGGGCAGACTATTACATTCGACGCATCCGGTTCATACCACACTGACCCTGCAAAGGAGATAGTGCAGTACCTGTGGGATTTTGATGCATCAGACGGGGTAGATTTTGAACATCCCGACGCCACCGGCATCAGCGCCGTTCACGCATACGGCTTGCTGCAGGATTACACGGTTTCACTCAAGGTTATTGACAACAGCACTCCTGTACGCTTTGACGTCTCCACCTACACCATGCACATCACTATACCTCCACACCCGCCTACCGCTGTCATAGGCGGCCCGTATATTGCCGCAACAGGTGAAGAAGTTCAGGTGGACGGCTCAGGTTCCTATGATATAGATGAGCCTCAGGGTGACTCCATTACCGCATGGGACTGGGAAAGCAACATGATCCCTCCCTACGGGTATGATGAAGCACACGGAGAGACAGCACTGCTTCCGCCATTTGCATTACCTGGACATTATGACATTATCCTCAGGGTAACTGACAATACTGCCACAGTCTTTCCCTCTTCAAACCAGCCAGACCTGACAGATACTGCTTACGGAGAAGTAACAGTCTATGCACAGGGCATATCCGATCTCACTGCAAGGCCAAAGGATGCCAAGTGCCAGCTTACATGGACACCGACATCCGCTGAGGCTTACAGGATTCTCAGGTCCGAAAAAGGGCCAAACCAGGGATTTGTGCAGATAGGCACAACGACCTCGGACTACTCGCTTTTTATAGACCACAACCTGTCAGATACCCCTGGAGAGGTGGTAAATGCGTGCAGGGGTGATCTCAACAGTGACTATGTGGTGGACAATGCAGATGCCACCATATTCGCAGAAGAACTTGGCTCATCAGACTGTTCTGATGCCTCGCCATGCAGAGGCGATTTTGATAATGACGGTGATGTGGATGGCATGGACAACGCCTTCTTCATGGCAGAAATGGGTCGTACTGAGTGCCGTCAGGTTACAGGCCTGGAGCTTGACCGGGATTACTGGTACCGCATCCTCACAGAGGTAGATGGCGCAACACGAATATCAAATCCGGTGCATGTAAATTCACAGGGCAAAATAGATGATCATCCTCCGGTAATAACCAGTCAGCCTGTTGGTGATGCGCAGGAATCAGAGGCGTATGAATATGATGTAGATGCCTATGATCCTGAAGGAACATCACTGGAGTATATCCTTGACATGGCCCCTGCCGGAATGCAGATAAACTCTTCAAGTGGAATAATCACATGGGTTCCTGCGCGGGATCAGGCAGGTATCCAGGAGGTAATGGTGAGGGTGCAGGACGGCGCGGGCATTTCTGCCACACAGTATTTTCAGATCGTGGTACAGCCCAGAGCAAATACCGGGCCTGAGGTAAATCCCGGCGGGCCATACAGTGCTCTTACAGGAGAATCTGTAACATTTTCTGGCAATGCCACGGATCCGGAAGGTGATCCCATTGTATCATGGCACTGGGTCATGGGAGACGGGTCCGAGGCAGATGGCCAGCAGGTCACACATACCTATGCCGCGTCAGGTACATTTACAGTCACACTTTACGTGACTGATGACAGAGGTGCCACAGGCAGGGCCGAGACGCACTGCGACGTAACCATGCCTAACAGGCAACCCACAGCAGACACCGGCGGGCCTTATGATGGCTTTGCAGGTACAGCATTAACACTCGACTGCAGTGCTTCCTATGATCCGGACGGAGACAACCTGACCTGCACCTGGAATTTTGGTGACGGTACTCCTGTACAGACAGGAACCCAGGTAACACACACCTTTGATTCAGAAGGCACATATACTGTTTCACTGCAAGTGGAAGATGGAAGAGGCGGGAGTGATTCCTCTACCACTGAGGCACGCATTTCTCCGCCAAACCAGCCTCCTGAAGCAAGCTTCACTGTAGAGGGCAACACCATACGCTATGCCACACTTACGTTTGACGCTGCGGAGTCCAACGACCCTGACGGACATCAGATTACCAAATGGGAATGGGATTTTGGCGATGGCATGTCCACCACAGGAACTATTGTCACTCATGCTTACGCTGATTCCGGCTCTTACTCTATTACTTTGAGAGTTACAGACCAATACGGTGCTACAGGAACAGCGACTCGCGAGCTTACCATTGAACCGGCAGGGCCAAATCACGATCCTGTTATAGATGCCGGCGGACCATACTCCGGCCAGATTGCCACCCCTGTAACACTATCGGCGGAAGCAGGTGATCCTGATTTTGATTCCCTCTCCTTTGAATGGAACTATGATGGCAATAGCTATCAGGGGCAAACTGTTCAGATCACCTTTAATGAACCTGGAGATTATACAGTTTCTCTCACGGTAGATGATGGACATGGAGGAAGCGCACAGGATACAGCCCTGATCAGTATCTATGATCCTGATGCACCAATTGATACAAATCCTCCCTCAGTTAAAATCATCTCTCCTGATTCCGGCTCACAACTGACAGGGAGCATTGAAATAACCGGAACAGTTGTGGATGAAAATCTCAAGCAGTGGGTGCTGGAATATGCACCATCGGGGACTGAGCAGTGGAAGGAACTTTCAACAGGCACAGAAACCATAACCAACGGCATCCTGGCATCCATAGATACCTGCCTGATGCCTGATGATTTCTATGTATTCCGTCTCAGAGCAAGCGACAACCGGCAGGAATCCAGCACATGGAACGAATATCACATAAACTGCCCTGTCAGACTTGGCCAATTCTCACTACGCTACACAGACATGACCATTCCTGCCATGGGTTTCCCGATTGAGGTAAAGAGAAAATACAGTAGCTTTTCATCTGGCGGCACAGACTTCGGACCAGGCTGGGAACTTGAACTGACCACTGCCAATATCAGGGAAGACGTTAATCACAGTGTATATATAACCCTGCCCGACGGCAGACGAACAGCCTTCATGTTCACGCCTGTACGCCTGTCAATATGGTTCCCATTCTACGAGGCCAGATTCACGGCAGCGCCTGGCGTATATGACAAGCTGGATTTTGAAGGCAATCATATGGTGGTACGCAGCGGAGACGACTGGTACTATTTTATGGATTCAGCGGGGAAATTCAATCCTGACACCTACATACTGAAAACCAAAAAAGGTTATACATATACTATAAGCCAGGCTGACGGAGTTCAGAAAATCGAAGACCGTAACGGCAATCACATAACTATACAGCCTGACGGGATATTCCACAGTTCAGGCCGGAACGTACTGTTTGAACGTGACGGTTCCGGAAGGATTACCGACATTAGTGACCCGGCTGGAAACAGTGTTCATTACACATATGACTCCCTTGGAAGACTGGTTGAGTTTATTGATCAGGAACAGAATATATCTACCTACTCATATGAAAGTGATTCAAGCAGAATCATTGCATTCAATCCTGCTGGAGGATGCGGTCCTGAAATCGTCAACTATTTCCCTGACGGACGCATGATGAGCAGGATTAATGCAGCCCGGCAGGAGACTTCATACAGTTATGACACAGATGCGCATTCTGAAACAGTGACAAACCCATTGGGGCATGACACAACATATCAGTATGATGCAAACGGGAACGTTCTTTCTGTTCATGACACTCTGGGGCTTGTTACCAGGTATGAATATGACTCAGCGAACAATCTTATCACTGAAATTCTCCCCTCAGACCAGATTGTCCGCTTCACATACGATGACCGCGGCAACCGGCTCACAGAGATTAGATATCCTGAACAGGATCACCCACTTGTAACCACTTATACCTACAATGCCTATAATCAACTCACCTCACTGGAACGTCCTGAAGGAGATAAAATTTCCTACTCATATGACGAAAACGGCAACCTGTTGAAGCGTGAATACTCAGACGCTGAAAATAACTCTGTGAGCGTAGAGCAGTTTGAATATGACCAGGCAGGCAATCGCATAATATGGACCGATGCCATGGGCCACACTATACATTATGCGTATGATAATTATGGAGATCCGATTTCAATCACCAACCCGTTAGACCAGACTGTCCTCCTGCAGTATGACTCTAACGGCAACTTAGCAAGCTTCACTGACGCTGAAGGGAAATCCATTGTATTCAAATACGATAAACTCAATCGTATGATTCAGGCTATCCAGAACGGTATCACTATAGCAAAGTACGAATACGGCGGACCAGGCACTGCCATTCTCAGCGCTACTGATGCTGACGGAAACCGTACCGAGTATGAATATGACTGCCTTGAGATGCCTGTTTCTGCCACCGATGCCCTTGGTAATCTCTTTGAATATCAACGTGATCAGATGGGCAACCTGACAGCGATTACGGATCCAGCAGACCATTCCACTGTCTTTGTTTACGATGCCATGAACAGACAGACAGAAAGGACAGGTCCTGACGGAAATGCGTGGACTTTCCAATATCATGACAATGTGCACACCTCACCTGTTTCCAGCCCTATGGGGCTGGCATACAGCAGGACTTATGATGGCACTGGCAGACCTGTCTCCATCACAACGCCTGACAGAACAGCGACTATTTCATACGATGATGACTCCAGAATCATTCTTTCAGAAGAAGAAACCACTACCGGTACGCAGCGTACCACTGCCTACACACATTCAATTTTGACCGGGGCGGACGGGGTACAACATCAGGAGACCGTCACTGCCAATGGGCGCACCATAGAATATCGGTACAATGGAAATGGTCACCGTACGTTGATGATCACCCCTGACGGCATGGAGACAACATACCAATACGACAGTCTTGGCAGGATTCAGGAGATCAGCACAGATGGAGACTGGATCAGATACTCGTACACCGCTGCTAACAAGGTATCAGCGCGAGATTACAGCAACGGCGTTCATTCTGAGTATACTTATGATGAATTTGACCGTTTAGAGAGTATCAGCATCTATGACAGTGATAATGTATTGATAGAGCAACTCTCATATAGCAGAACTTCAGCAGGATGGATAACAGATATAACAATGAAGGACGGTGAAGCATCTTATTCCGTTGATGAACTTTACCGTCTGACTTCCGAGACAGTTACGTCTGCCTCTCTTGGGAACTTTTCCCATAATTTTTCTTATGATGTTGCAGGTAATCTCCTGCTGAACGAAGCAGAATACGGTCCTGACAATCGACTTCTTTCTACTGGAGGCATGGATTATGAATACGACCTTAACGGTAACCTTATTCACAGAGGAAATGAATCTTTTGGCTATGATTCATTAAATCGCTTAGTTGCCTACAGCAATCTGGCAACAGGCATCAATGCCACCTATGAGTATGATCTCCAGGGACGAAGAATTCTGAAACGAGTAGGGACGGACACAAGGGAATATTTATATGACGATGAAACTGTTGTATCTGAATATTTAAACGGCATACTGGCAGCCCGCTATACATACACTCCAGGGTATGACGAACTGATTATGTCACGCATGTCAGGGCATACCTACTTCTATCACACAGATGCCTCTGGAAACATAATTGCCATCACAGACGAAGATGGACATGTTGTACAGAGATACGGTTATGACGCATGGGGCAACATACTCTACTCCAACGGTTCCTTCAGTTTCGGGGGTACTGGATTAGTAAACACCTTCACCTTTACAGGAAGAGAATATGATAACGAAAGTGGCCTGTATTACTTCAGGGCAAGAACCTATGATCCTTCCATTGGAAGATTTCTACAGAAAGACCCTTTACAGGGGAACCTGAAACTGCCGCAAACTCTTAATTTGTATGCCTATGCGCTTAATAACCCAGTAAGCATCACGGACCCCTCAGGACAGCAGGTACTTATAGAATACGCGGGCTTAATGTCCAAAAGCGCAATAAATGTTGGTATGCCGTCGCACAACGATATTGCTGCTGCCATAGCTGGTTTTGCTCACGGATTCAGTTGCACTAACCTGATGTTCCTTGCAAGTTTCATGGAAGTAGCATTTAACGACTATGACATTCAGTCAAAATGGGACCATGCAATAGAGTTGACAGAACAGAAACTCAATCGTGTCAAATCAGCTTTGGGCTTGTCCTCTGATACACTGGGAGGCATAAACTCTCCAATGCAGCTATACGGCATTCCCGGTTCATTCAAATCCGGCGCCAGCATAAAAGTCGGTTTTTCAGTTAAACTGATTGACAAAAATGGAGAAGAAAAAGACAGCCCCTATACCTTAGGGATCGGCGCGGGGAATCTCGGAGCGAAAGCGGACTTTACAGGTGGTACTTTTGAAGTTCAGGTAACTCCTTCAGGTGGCGGCTTTGAAAATGGCACAGCTCAAGCCCTTTCATACATAAGGGGACTCAGACCACATTAACCGGGATCAATACTGACAAACTGCCCACACACGACTATATGTACTGACGGATGAGCATCAATGCCATTAACTCAAAGACCCTCTTGGGGGATATTTGTTTGATTTGCCACATATCCGGCAAAACAGAAATTCCCGATGTATAATCGGGGGGAGCATTCCCTGTTTGTCCCGCCTTTTTCAGTATTGTGGAGGCTGTGTGGCTTTTTGAGGCTTGTTCTGCGAGAAAACCTGCATATTTAGTTCGGGAGACCTCATGACAGTTTCAGAACCAGTCTCAAAAAGTTACATAGCCGCAGCACGTTATGATATTGGGACAAACGGGGAATGCTCCCTAATCGGGCGGCAATTATAGAATACCATGCAAAGAATATTGATTATGCAGATCGCCGCCCTGGGCAGACAGTTCCTGAAAAACAGAGGAATAGATACCATTGCCGGTTTGCATGTCAGGCCTGCAACCTCTGTCTTCCCTGCCCTCACCTGTCCGGCCCAGGCATTAATACGCACTGCTCTGACACCTGCTCAAAACGGCATGTGCTTTAATGGTTTTTATGAACATGACCTTCAACGCCCCTTTTTCTGGGAACAGTCATGCAAGCTGGTCAAAGGAAAACGTATATGGCACAGGGCGCGCAAAGCAGGCGCCAGTACCGCCATGCTCTTCTGGCAGCAGTCACTTGGCGAAGATGTGGATTTTCTTCTCTCTCCAGCTCCTGTACATACCCATGGCGGCGGTATGATAGATGCGGTTTACTCAAAACCAGAGGCCCTCTATCCTGAGATATGCGCATCTGCCAAAAATAAATTCAAACTGCACACCTACTGGGGGCCTCTTGCAGGCATCAGAAGCAGTAAATTCATTAAGGATGCCACATGTGAACTGATGAGCAGAAACAAGGCCCCGGACATAATCTTTTCATATTTGCCCCACTTAGATTACTCACTTCAGAAATTCGGCCCTGACCATGAAAAACCCCAAAAGGCTCTGGGGCAGACAATAAATCTCATTGAAGGAACAGCCGCATGCGCCAGGGCCAACGGATATGAATTCCTGGCATATGGTGATTATGCCATTGGCAGTGCCCGAAAGGTGCTTTTCCCAAACAAGGCACTTCTCAGGCATGGACTCTTTTCAACAAGGAAGGTCAGAAACAGACTCTACCCGGATTACTGCTGTTCTGATGCCTTTGCCGTCACTGACCATGAGGTTGCGCTTGTCTATCTGAACAACAGGAAAGCAACGGAACGGTGCAGAAAGGCCATTGAATCCATTGATGCGGAAATCACCGTCATGGACAGGCAGGCCATGAAGGAACGCGGCCTGGCATATGATGGCGGCCCTGATTTCATCATTACCGGCAGTCCTGGCACATGGTTCGCCTATCCGTGGTGGGACAGGGAGGGTGAGGCCCCTGACTTTGCTAATCACGTCGATATTCACAACAAGCCCGGTTTTGACCCTTGCGAACTCTTCTTTGGCTGGCACCCTTTTGTGATCAGCACGGACACGTCAAAGATAAAGGGCACTCATGGTCATAACTCTTCAGGGCGTGAAATCGCCTGGTTTTCTACCCTTGAGATTGACGCAGAAACTCTGATGGATATAGCACTTCAACTGAAAAAAATCATGGATGGAGCAGCGAGATAATGAAGCATCTCTGTCAGTTCCAGGTCCAGATATGAATTACCAGAGGTTTACAGACAGCGAGGGCAAAAAACTGTCAGCGTTATTACCTGGCGCTGACACGGAAATTATCCGTCAGCACATCTCTGCTTCCCTGAACTTTGACCTGATATTCACATCTCAAAGCCTGGACCCCGCCAATTCCGCACTATATTCTGTGATGGCCGACAGTCACAGTAAACAGGTAACTGTATTTGTGGACAGCGGTGTTGCCAGCGCCTTTCCTCATGTCACAGAAAACATGACAGCCTATCTTGAACATTACGGTCTGAAATGCGTATCCCCACCTGTTATCTATCCTGGTGGAGAAATGGTAAAAAATGGCTGGCATTATGTGATGGACATGATGAACCGCCTTATCCAGGACCGTATGTGCCGTCACAGTTTCTGCATTGCCCTTGGTGGAGGGGCCCTGCTTGATGCAGCAGGTTTTGCCGCGTCAATGGTCCACAGGGGTATCAGACTCATACGCATGCCCACCACAGCCCTTTCGCAGGATGATTCCGGCGTGGGTGTTAAAAATGGTATAAATTACAACGGATTCAAAAACCTCATTGGGGCATTTTCTCCACCTTTTGCAGTTATAAACGATTCTGATTTCCTGAAAACACTGCCACCTGTTGCGATACGAGACGGTCTTGCCGAGGCGTTCAAGGTGGCAATAATAAAAGACAAAACTTTTTTCAGATATCTCTGTGATAATATTGACGCCATAAGAAACTGTGACTGGCCTGTCATAGAAACAGCGGTAAAGAGGTCGGCAATTCTCCATCTGCATCACATAGGCACCGGGGGCGACCCGATGGAAAAGGGGGAATCAAGGCCACTTGACTTCGGCCACTGGTCAGCTCATAAGCTGGAATCCATGTCCAACCATGCAATATCCCATGGCACAGGTGTTTCCATAGGAATAGCGATAGATACAATGATTGCCTTCATGCTTGGTTTCATCTCGCTCAGGGAGAGAGACATGATAATGGAATCTCTCCAAAAATCAGGCATGACTATATTTACGCCCCTTCTTCAAAAACGTGACAAGAATGGAAAACTCGTTGTTTACCACGGTATTGAAGAGTTCAGGGAACACCTTGGAGGCAAGCTGTGCATTACATTGCCAAGCGGACTCGGCAACCGTACTGAAATTCATCATCTGCATGAAGATAAGGTTGAAGAGGCCATAAAACTGCTTGAACAGAGGTGGGAACAGATGGGCAACCTGTAAATCCAAACCGAACCATTCCCTGTTTACCCTGCCATCTTACAGCAAAGCGAAAGCTGTATGGTTCTCGCCTGTTCTTATACCGGTGTGTTGCACCATGCACCGTGAATGTTTTCTTTGAGTAATTGCTAACTTGAACGTTCCAAAATGTGGAAAATCTTTTTTATGAATAAATTAAAAGGATTTACATCGATTATAATTTTCCTATTTTGAAGCCCTTCGGGATTGCCATCTTCACCGCATCTCCTTTTTCATGAGGACCCCCATATAGCCGCCTATAATGGGAATGCCTCTTACGAGGATATGCAGCAAATCCGAACAATCGCTCAAATCAGGTAATATACATATTCGTCATCTGCACTTTTCATTCCGGGGGGAATCTCACCAGCAGGAACGAATATCAGGTAACAATACAGGGGGAAAATAGAGGAGGGAACCCATGTCACGCTCACCTTTTTTACAGGCCATTGCAAAATTTCTATGCTTCATGATGGTTATCCAGGGATGGCCACTTATGCAGCTCAGCCACGCATACAGGTGGGA
>WFRQ01000576.1 GCA_015486425.1 Deltaproteobacteria bacterium
GCTCTGCCTCTCTCCTGAAATTTCTCCTGTATCCCAGGTCTTTACCACCCGCCCGTTCTCATCATAAATCACCACTACAGCAGAGGCAGCCGGGCCTTCCAGTTCAAAATCAAAGGGAGCCGGGCCATGGTCAGTCACAGGAAGGGCTGAACCCTCGTACCGTACCTCGTGTCCCATCATTGATACCGCTGACATGTTGGTCCTGTGCCTGTCAGAGTCAACCAGTTTCTCCATGGCGTCATTATTCTTGTACATGAGATCAACCATGTTGAACTGAGCCATCTGTGAAGACATCTGCTCTGTATCCATTGGGTTCATTGGGTCCTGATACTGAAGCTGCATCACGAAGAGGTGCATGAAATCTTCCTTATTGAGTGATGCATGGTCTTCTGCTGTCTTGTATTCAATTTTGTCTTCGTGAATACCTGTAACTATCGGGCTGTTCAGTACTCCTGCTTCCATGTTTGCTGCTCCTTGCGAATGACACGCTCTGTTCAGGTCACATTATTATGTGTACACCGTTACCATTGCCCAGGGTTCCACGCCCGGATACGGATGTATTAACAACTGTATCACTTTCCTCGTCAGTGATTATATTTTCAAAGCCCTTTCCGTCGGCGCCTGCCTCTTCCCTGTGGGATGTGCCGGAATCCTGCATCCCTCCTCCAGTAAGGTTTACGTTTACCTGGCCCAGATCAAAACCGTTCTGGGAAAGCTGAGTCTTCAGAGATTCCATGCCTGATTCAATAAGCTGGTGTGTATGCGCATGTTCAGCAATGAAAGATGCGTGCACATTGTTATTGTGGTCAACATGAAGCCTGATAGTAACAGAGCCCAGCTCCGGCGGATTCAGGTGGATAACTGCCCTGTTTCTGTTCATGGCTACTGCAGTGTTGAGGCCATGGCTGATCTGGTTAAGCGCGCCTGAACGAACCTGATCTGACAGGGCTGCGCCTTTCACACTGTCAGCAGAGACTGATGCAGCCCTGGCAGATGTTGAGTCCGCTGCTGTCACCTGAAATACGGTTTGTT
This sequence comes from Deltaproteobacteria bacterium, assembly GCA_015486425.1. Taxonomy (GTDB): domain Bacteria; phylum Desulfobacterota; class Dissulfuribacteria; order Dissulfuribacterales; family QOAL01; genus S144-17. The sequence continues at coordinate 1,033 of WFRQ01000576.1, forward strand.
CCGTGTGTTCCTGGCTGGTCTGGGTTATGGGACTTGTGTGTGCAGGGTCATGGTTCATGCCAGGCCTGAAATCCATTACAAATGTCTGATTTTTGTGCTGCCTGCCTGCAGCCTCATTGCCTGATGAATCAGTATCTGATGAGGATATACTTTGGGTTGTGTCTGCCTGCTGACGGATTCCCTGTCTGATTCCGTCAGAGCGGGATACCGCATTTTCCCTGCTGTGGCGGGGAGAAGCTTCCATGGCTGAAATCAAAGAGCCGTTTTTTTCATTTTCCCCTGATTTGATATCATGTGTGGATTTTATGCCCACAGAGTCACTGTCAGTTTTTCCGCGCTGGATTGAAGCTTCCGCGCTGTTTTCTGCCATTACTTTATTGTTGTCTTTATGCAGCTCTGCGGAATCTGCCATCTGTTGCGCAGACATAAATTTTTCCGTGTGTCCCTTCTGACCTGAGGGTTCATCTGTGCCAATGACCTGGCCACTGGCCTGAGATGCAGGTGCTGTACCTGCAGATCTGGTTTGTTCAGTCAGGAGACCGTTCCCAGTATGCTCTACTTCTGTGCCGGTATTCTCTGAGCTGAGTAAGTTAATACCGGTGGCTTGCTGATTATCCTGTTTGATAACCACAGGTTCCGCAGGAGAATCTGTTTTCGTAACAATGCCATCCATGGCCGCAGGGGTGATAGCATTGCCGGAATCCATGAGCGCAGAAAACAGGGTATCAAATTCCTTCTGTATATCTTGAGATGCCACGCCCTCAGGATTTCCAGAAATAAGTTTCCTGATCTTTGCAAGGAGTTTCTCCACCGCGTCTCCACTCCCCTTGCCGGAATCACCGAGAAGCCTTGAGAGCAGCATGTCAGCCTCTGAAAGTGAGTCAGACGTTTGACCGGTGTCCATACTATTGATGTTATTCACGGCATTCTGGTTGAGAATGCCAAGAAAAATCATCAAAGCACTTATGTCTGTCTGGTTTTTCCGGGGCAATTTTATGCCTGCAGCCCCTTTTTCTACGGCTTCATCTTTAACACCGTGTTGGCCCAGGCTGCTTGGCGCCTGATCCCTGTCGCCCTGCGCCTGACGGTCCACTCTGTTCAAGGATTGTGGGCCAGCATCACTTCGGGCATTTTGAGACAGCACGGAGTCAAATTTTTCTCCATTTGGTTCCATGTCTGACAAATTTTTCCCTGCGGGACCTGAATTCTGTCCCTGCACTGAACCTGGGGCCGAGGCCATATCCAATATGGGTATCATTTCCATGACTTTTCCATCCAAAGATATTGTTTTGTCCATACAACAAATTTCAGCAGACTATATTGCAAGCGTCATGCCGGGGGATTCAGGCATTATTTACATGCCTGCTGGATATGATGTTAAATCCGTATTTGAAGCCGAACTAATTGTTTTTATTGGATATAAATTGAGTCGATGTGGAAGGGCAAAATTTGCGGAGCCCGGAGAACATGTGCATTTTTTTCCTCCGGGGTAGGCAGTAGCTGCCTTTTATGTCGGGATGAGCTGGTAATTGTGTTTGTTCAGCGAAAGGAAGCGGAATATTTTCCGCCACATTATCGGAATTGAGGAGTTCCCGAGGGTATGAAACAGAAACAATCAGCAGGTAAGATGTGCAGCAAAGGCTACCTGGTCACTGCCAACCATGCCGCAAAGTTCATTGTATCTCAGGGCCGCCAGTTCCGTGGGGATGCTTTCAAGCCTTATGCCATGTGCTCCAAGCTCTGTGGACAGGCCCGGTGCCGGTTTCATCAGCCCTGAAGCCCCGGTCCCGAGGATAAGAGTATGAGGTTTTGCCTCAACGATATCCTGGATATCAGCCAGGGTGCAGACATGCCCGTCTTTACGCCACCAGTTGTCTATAACCCTGCTTTTTATGATTTTAAGGTCTTTTGTATAGGTTTTGCCGTCAATTACTATACTGCCAAACCGGTATGACGATATTTCCATAAATCCGTTACCTTGTCAGTTACGTGTTTTCTCAGCCGACCTGTACCTGTTCCATGCCTCCAGTACCTTTCGTACATAGCGCACGGTTTCCAGATAAGGCGGTATCCCGTTATATTTTTCCACAGAGGCAGGGCCTGCATTATACGCCGCAAGGGCCAGAACAATATCACCGTTGTATTTTTCCAGAAGGCTGCTGAAGTATCCGGTTCCTCCGTAGATATTCTGATGGCAGTCGGTCCTGTCCCTTACTCCCATATTCTTCGCTGTTTCAGGCATGAGCTGCATTAGACCAACAGCGCCTTTTGGAGAACGGGCATTGGGGCGCCCGCCGGATTCCACTTCAATTATTGCCTTGACCAGCGCCGGGTCAACGCCATGCCTGTCCGCAGCCTCTGAAACCAGCTCTGCAATTTCAGGAGATGTGACAAGCCTGGCCCGGTGCGCCGATTTTACAGAGCGACCATAGGTTTTGTGATGTTTGCTCTTCCTGGCCCATGTGTGTCCATGGCCACGCACCTGCGATGATGCGCTGTATCTCGGATCATCAGGGGCATTTGAAAAATGGATTACCCCGTTGTTATCAACAAAGGAATATATCTCCCCTGCCGATGACATGCAGGGCATGGCCATGCACAACAACAGAGCGGTGAAAACCGTGGTCAGTGTCCAGGGTTGTATAATGATATTATGCGGGTTTTGCGAATGCTGATTCATTAATCAGCTTTTCGGCACATTCCCCCACGCGGATAAAAATTTTTCCAGCCCTGAATCAGTAAGCGGATGATGTGCAAGCTGTGATATCACCTTGAACGGAATGGTGGCAATGTCAGCTCCCATCTTTGCGCTCATAAGCACATGGACCGGATGCCTTATGCTGGCAACTATAATTTCAGTATCAAAGGCATAGTTTTCATATATCTGCACTATGTCAGCTATCAGTTCCATGCCGTCCTGCGACAGATCGTCAAGCCTTCCCACAAAAGGACTCACATAAGTAGCGCCTGCCTTTGCGGCAAGCAGGGCCTGAACAGGAGAAAATACAAGTGTCACATTTGTTTTTATGCCTTTCTGGGCCAGGGTCTTGGTGGCCTTGAGCCCCTCGGTGATCATGGGGATCTTGACCACAACATTTTTGGCTATGGCTGCAAGTTTTTCCGCCTCTGCCACCATGCCATCAGCATCGGTGCTTATCACTTCAGCGCTTACCGGGCCGGGAATAAGGTCACAGATTGCCTTGATCCTCTCTTCGAATTTGCAGTTTTCCTTTGCGATCAGGGAGGGATTGGTGGTTACCCCATCCACAAGGCCATATTCAGCAGCTTTTTCTATTTCTTCAAGATTTGCCGTGTCAATAAAAAATTTCATGAGAATACCTCTTTAGGGACTGTCCAAAAATAACTTGCCGATTTCGCATCTCATCTTCAGGCCATCCTGAGCCGAACTTCAATCACGAAATCCTGAGGCGTAGCCCGGCTACGCCTGCGGTTTTGCTCAATCAGTTCAACTCAGCCTGACCCAAATCTGAGCGCGCCATCATCCAACTTATTTTTGGACAGCCCCTTAGTTTATGTCCCTGACAATGTTAGATCAGCGTCTGATTATAATTCACCATCAGGGATTTATCCGGAAAAACAGAAAAGTTTTAGGATATACCATTTTATGACGAACTGAATAATAGTAAAGCCTTATTTTCCTACAAAGTTCAACCAACAGGCTGCAACATCATAAGACCTCTATAAAACATTCCGGACACTTTACGGGAATCGCTTACAGCCTGGCTTAATTCAGGTACAGGAAATTTTTTTATGGATCCAGCCTCTCTGAAAAAAGGAATAGAAGTACTGAACTGTGCTGCAAAACTGGCGATCTCCCATGACTGTATGACGGTCATGGTTTATCCCCTTACGGATAGTTTTGATATTTCCCGCATTCAGGAGCTGAGAGATGTTATGCGTGAGGCAGGCATCCGGGCAGATGTTCTGTCAGAGCCTGAACAAAAAAATGATCATTATGTAGTTGCCCGAGGAACGCCACCTGTAAAGGGCGATGATGGCAGAATAGAATTGCTTGCCGACCATCAGGGAGGAACATGTGAAAAGGATAATGACGAAGCATGTGCTCAGGA
>WFRQ01000577.1 GCA_015486425.1 Deltaproteobacteria bacterium
GATTCCAGGCGGTATTTCGAGCGTATTAAGACCAACAAAGATTTTGCTTTTGAAGTCCTGAATAAATGCTTTGAGGTCATGGCGGCCGATGATCCGCCGCCCAGGACCTGCCCACGCCGTAACTGGTATGAGGCAAAATTCTGCTCTTACAGGGGGGAATGTTGGAGATGAAATGCAAGAAATTGATTAACGGGATCTGTACCCACTATAACAAGGCCAACCCGCCGGATCATATCTGCGAGATATGCAAATTTTATGAAGAGGACAAGAAAGACATTTGCAGCAAGTACAAGTCCGGTAACTGGTGCATCAAGAGGGATTACCCGGAGAAAGGCACGCATACGTATCGGCCCTACAACAAACGAAGCTGCGCCAAGTGTGACTGGGAATGAACTTTGAAACGCGCCCATATCAACAGGAAGCAATTGCCGATATCCTGGCGGCCCTGAATAAAGGTGAAAATGCCTTGCTGCAAGCGCCATGCGCGGCCGGCAAGTCGTTTATTCTCGCAACGGTTACCAAACAACTGCTTGAGGTGGTCCCAGGATTCAGGGCATTGATTATTGTAGACAGGTCCATACTCGTTACCCAGCTCCGGGACACCATTATGCAGGTCTGCCGGATCATGCCCGGGTTGGCATGCTCGAGCGTGTCGGGCAAAAAAGATCTTGAGCAACCGGTAACCATTGCCACCCGGCAGACGATAATTAACCACCTGGACAACTTCCAGCCGGTTAATTTAATCATTGCAGATGAAGTCCACCTCCTGCCACTCAAGCAGGAGGGGAAACCACCCGCTGATCAGTACGGGAAGATAATCCATCACCTCATTGAATATAATCCAAGAACAAGGATCCTCGGTGTTACTGCTACACCATTCTCCCTGGGATCGGGGTATATTTACGGAGAAAAAAACAAACCAGGCCTTATCCCTTATTTTGAGAATTTAACCCACAAGATAACATACAAGGAGTTGCTTGAATCAGGACATCTAACTCCGATTACCGGAGCAGTAACCACCGGCAAGATTGATACCAGCAATGTCGGAATGGTGGCCGGTGAATATAACCTCGGTCAACTGTCAACCGTGGCAATACAGCATGTCAGTACTGTAGTTGATGCCATCAATGAGCACGCCACCGGCCGGGACCATATCCTGATACTCTGCGTTGACATCGACCATTGCGAAGCGGTTACCGAGTCGCTGAACAATGCAGAAATTAAATCAGTTCCTTTCCATAGCAAATTGTCTCCTGTTGATTCAGCCGATGCAATGGGTGGTTTTATCGGCGGTCGGTACCGGTGTATTGTTTCCGTCTCAAAGCTGACCATTGGCGCCGATATCCCCATTGCTGATTGTCTGGTATTTGTCAGGCCAACACAGAGCCCCAGCCTGTATATGCAGGGAGTCGGCCGGGTAATGCGTTTAGCGCCCGGGAAAGATGATGCACTGTTGATTGACTTGACAGACAACAGTCAGAAGCACCTGAGAGACTTTGACCTTGACCGGCCCATAGTAAAAATCCCCATGCCTGCCGGCGCCGGAGATGCACCGTTTAAATGGTGCCCGGAATGCGAAGCACAGTTGCACCCGAAAGTTGTTGTCTGCCCGGAATGCGGATTCATCTTTGAGAAAAACCAGGCTGAATACCTGCAGGAGCTTGAAAAGGTAGAATTGAAATCATTTACCCCCGCTGATCCGGAATGGAAAGAGGTTCAGGGAATGGCCGTTGAACTACACGAAAGCAAAGCAGGGAAGAATCTTTTGAAGGTAGTCCTTGTTTTGGGCGGTGGAGAGATTGGCTATTTCAATAACAAATTAAGCAAGGTAACCGACTGGATATGCCTTCCCCCAGATTACTCCGGCTATGCGGTGAAAAAGGGAGAAGAAAAATGGGAGAAATATTCAAGCACACCATGCCCCAGTGACATTACGGAAGGCCTGTGGGTTGCACAGGAATCATTCAGGCAGCCGACGGAAGTAATGGTGCAGGAAAACGACAGGGGATATTACGAGTTGCAGGATCTTAAATTCGAGGGTGAACTTGATGAGTTACCATTTTAAAAAGAAACGGAAGTACAAAAATACCAAAGTAGAAAAAGACGGGCACAAGTTCGACTCGAAAAAAGAGGCCGCCCGGTACCTGGAGCTGGCCCTGCTTGAAAGAGCAGGAGTGATCAGCGACCTTGAGCTGCAGCCGGTATACAAGATCAGCACCGGCAAGGCAACAGACCCGTTTACCGGCCGGAAGATGGCGGCCCGAAAATACACCGCTGATTTCCGGTACCGGGAAAACGGGAAGACCATAGTAGAGGAAATCAAAAGCCCGGGCACGGCCGGTGAAACGGCGTATCGCCTGCGAAGACAGTTGTTTGTGGAGCAATACGGCCGTGAAGTTGTGTTCCGGGAAATACGTTAAGGATAAAAATCATAGGAGAACAAACCAATGACCCCAAAAGCATTTAACGCAATACTCAATCGTCGGATAGAATTGACAAAGCAGGTCCTTGAATCAAAGGCCGATGAATACGCCTCGGAAAACCGGCTTTACAACTTTGAACGCGCGGCACAGATGGGTGCAACCACTCCCAGGCAAGCGCTTTACGGCATGCTCCTGAAGCACCTTGTCAGTGTCCACGATCTTGTCACCGGAAAGCTGGAGAACACCGAGCAGATGGCTGATGAAAAGATCGGCGATACCATTAATTATTTAATCCTGTTAGAGGCCATGTTGGAGGATGAGCGATGCACATTAACAAAATAGAGATCCTATGGAGATCGTCCCCGAAGCAGTTAAAGATCGACGGCGTGCTGTATAGCGTAAAAGATGCCGCTGTTTTTTTAGAAGTCACGAAGGAATCGCTCCGAGTAATGGTACGACGTGCCAAGCGTGACCCGGAAAAGCTGAGAGAAAATATAAATGATCTGCACTGGAAGCGAGACAATAACATATCAGCAAACAAAACAATCTTTCACCTGGATGGAGAACGATACATTATTGATGATTTTATGCGGGATATACCGTGTAACCACAATACTGCCAGGTCACGGGCTAACACCGCAGTCCGTCTGAATCAATCATATGAGTACGCTACCAGACCGATAAATGAGGAAAGGAAAAAAAGAGCAATAGATAGCAGAAATTATGGGCTGAAAAAAGAGACTTTTGGGCTTGGACCACGCCGGAGTATTTTTGACGTGCCAGACCCAACGAAATACGAATACAAGTTGCCGTTGCCCGCGGCGGGGGTACCGTGCAAGAGAAGCAGCTGACCAGGTTATGCAGTAAACGCACAGGAACATAGGTCATGAAAACTTGCTACGGTAGTGGGTGCCTGATACGAAGCACTTGTAAACGGTATGTTTCGATGGACCTGCCGGCCGATATGTTGACAATGTACTCGCCTTCCCATGGCTGCAAATACTACATGGCAACAAAAATAGAGCCAGTGATTGTTGATATGCCGATTGAGGCGATTGTTTGCCCTTGTTGTAATGGTAAAGGTGTAGTTGATAGTGGCGGTTCTACACCATGGGACGAACCGATAGACATTCCTTGCTCATGTTGCCTTGGTAGAAGGATGGTAACGGAGCAGGAACTTATTAAGCAGGGGTGGGTTAAAGATGATGAAGAAATATAGAATTGCAGATATCATAACAGCTCCGGATCAGGTGTAGGTGCAGGTTCAACCATTTCAAGTGAGTTATCAACAGGGAAATCAACCTGCCCGGCAACTGTGGATGCTTGGCCGTTTAACAAATAATCCTGTACCACAGACTGGTACGGGTTACGTGTATCAGCTCGTGAACTATTCATATAAACGTCACGCCCTGCTGTTATAGCCCTACTGTCATCGCCCTGTAAGGACCATAACAAAGGCGTTAACAATGAGACATAAGGCAGGAAAGCATTTGCATAATCCTTAGCTGTCTCTGGACGGTAAAAGCTCTGCATTCCCATGCCACCAGCAAAGGCCATGGCTATTGCCACTCTTGCCCCTTCAGTGCCCGCGTTATTCATCCCCTGAGTGAAGGCAATAAACCTGTCCGTGTTCGACTGTGCAATCATTGTGTTGGTGTCTTTGAAGGAGCATGCCGACAGCAACACCAGAATAAGCAGTGCAATAAGCCAGTTCATTTTACGGCGCCATCTTTATAATGTTGAAGGTGTTGAAAAATTTCATAGATAAATTTAATTTGATCATCTGTGAAATTCATCTCATCTTTGTGGGCTTCATAAAATATCTGAGCAGTGTCACCAAACTTGTATCCCATGGCTGTCCAATCAATCACCATGTGCATCAGATTCATGTAATTGATAACAGTCTCATGGTGGTGATGGTTGAAGATCTTGTGGTGCTCCCACGCTGTGGCAAATGCTTTCTTATCAAAATCTTCTCTTTATTGATCGGATAAAAACTGTTCCGGTATGCACAGAATTCTTCAACACCAAACTTTGACAGGTCATGGTTTCTGACTTCTTGTCGGAGCGTGTGCCAGTTGTGGTCATCTCCGATCATAGGCATAGCAGCACAGGCCCAGGAAACCTCCTCAAAAGCTTTGTTGACATTATTCAGGTGTTCCTCAATATAGTCAAGATACTCTCTGAATTTGCTGATATAATCCTGCCCGGCCATCCTATTGATAAATGTCATTATTTTTCTACCTGTATAAGTTTAATAAGTAAATCCCCTGGTACCGGTACTTCAATGACTATTTCCGGTGGGCACCAAGGGGCTTTATGACTCTCTTTGCTCTCAATCCCTTCCTCGTTGTAGGCTTTCAGATGGTAGCTGGTACACTCGGAAGGTTTGAGTACTGATGTTTCTCGGGCTTCAGGCGGGATGGCATCCATGAGCATAACGTCCTGACCATCGTAAAGCCTGTATCCTTCAATCTCTGCCTGTGCTTCTTCCGAGTATACCCAAGTAAAAGTCAGCTCATTATCAGTTGCTGCAGAGCTCCACTTGATCGGCATTAAGAAGAACCCGGGCAGCAACAACATGAAGCATATCAACATCGCTACTACGATTTTCCAATTCATATTCCAAGCTCCCTGATTCTAAAAATTCTACCAATAACGAGTGACACCTGGAGCACAGCACGAAACTGAATCCTACAGGGGTTATCGTATGGCAAGGGGACGAGCCAGGGTAAATGTTCTTTCATACCGGTAGCAACTCCCACAGTGCCGGTACGTTAGGTGGTTCCCATCCTGGTTGTGAAGTATGCGCCTGTAAGCATTTATAGGAGCTACCTTCGTAGGTAACTTCATCGTCTACTACATAAGCCACTGCTGGTGCCCATTCTCCTATCCCTCCCCCTGTACCCTGCCAGAAGTTTCGTGTAATACTGTCCTGCTCTGCCGGTAGTGCCATTTTTCCTTCCTGCAGTGAACCAAGCAACAAAGCAAAGTAAACAGGCTCTCTGGTGGCCTTAAGCTGCCCTGGTGGGCATACTGTCTGCGGCCGCTGTATGTAGACGGGGTTGCCTTCCTCATCCTCACCAGCCGGGATATCCGTCATAATAAAGGCACCTGTGGTGTACAGGTAATGTGTGCATTCCGGATCGCTGTAAATACCAATGGCCCGGGCGGTAATATCCCGATGAGGATCTTCACTGAGCATTATGCATTTCCAACCCCAGCCTTTCCAAGGGCCTGTGGTCTGATGGTAGTGCTCCATGACCAATTGGAAGGCTTGGGTATCGGCAGGGAAGATATCACGCCCTATGACCGTCCCAAGGCTATCGTGCTGCATTTTACGCTGGGCATGTCCTTGCCAATGTACATAATCCAAGTCATCAGTTGCCCGGCCATCGTCATTCTTGAAATCAAGAAAGAACTTACGATAACGGGTCAGGTCAATGGCACCTGTTGGCACCCCGTCATCATCCCATTGCCCAATCAAGTGAATTGTAGCATCAGGATAGTCAGCTGCATTGATTGGTTCCCTGGTCATGAACTTGCTCTTACCATCTTGATCACCAAGATTAATGGCTCCGCCTGAACCAAGAGAGAAATCCATACCAGGGTCTATTACGTAAAGATAATTCATTTAGTCTCCTACGATTAATCAGTGGAAATACACATTGCTGTCACGTTCATGTAGGCTGCAAACGGGGCAGGGTTATTGACGGCCTTGTAAGTCTCAGTCCAATAATCCTTGGCTGTGCCTCGAATACCACCAGCATAATCAGCGGTACCACCAACCAGTACATTGCCCGGAGAACAAGTAATCTTCTTCACCTGTGCTCGATTGGGGCTCACATAAAAGGAACCGTAAATGACTTCCCGCTGTACAGACTGACCGGCAGTTACACAGCTGATAACGCCATCCGGATCCACATAATTAAGAGCGAATCCAGCTGGACAAGCTCCACTGAAGATAGCCTGTTTCTGCTCAATCAGATCATTGAGAATAGCCAGCTCATCTTCGATTGCAGCAATGGCATCAGCGTTCTTTACAACGTCATCAGACAGCAAAGCCAGGGTATCTTCCAACTGAGTAATCCTTGCTTCAGAATCTGCAACTTCACCGGCCAGGGTATCAATACTGGCCTGCAGCTCCTGAAACGGTTTGCCCTGTGGGAGTGCCCATGCCGATGCCGCTACAAGACATAATCCCAAGGCCAAACCAGTTACAGAAAAAATCTTCATGTTTTCATCCTCCGCGTCATTCGATGCATTTTAGTTGTTCTTCTCGAAATGGGAGAGCAATAATTTAAGCTGCAGCTTTTAACTCATCATACCAAAATACATAATCTGTTCCGGTTTCCGCTGTGTCTCCATTTGCCCGGTATTTTACAAGGAAATAATGAACTTTTCCTGTAGCATCCTGAATGTAAAAGTCATCATCCTTTGCCCAGTCGAAATGCGGAAGCTGCTTGAAAGCAGCGATACATTCTGCTTTTGAAATAGTGTGCCCGGCCACTGCCTGAGTAACGGTATGGCGGAACTCTCTGATCGTTTTTATGGTCGCTACGTCTTGAGCATGAGAGGCTTCATATGTGGGCTCCATCTGCACTGATCCATCAGCCAGGATTGGAGTACCATGAGCAGCGGCAATGTCCCCTTCCACATTGTTGATGTGAAATTGTTTGGCTGTAGCATCATAGGTCATTGTGATAACATTATGATTGGCCACCCATTGTTTCAGTGTATCCACACCAATCTGTCCCGGTCTCCGCCGTGTCCCCATTTGCCCGGTATTTTACAAGGAAATAATGAACTTTTCCTGTAGCATCCTGAATGTAAAAGTCATCATCCTTTGCCCAGTCGAAATGCGGAAGCTGCTTGAAGGC
>WFRQ01000578.1 GCA_015486425.1 Deltaproteobacteria bacterium
AATAAGCTGGATGATGGCGCGCTCAGATTTAAGTCAGGCTGAGTTGAACTGATTGAGCGAAACCGCAGGCGTAGCAGGGCTACGCCTCAGGATTTTGTGATTGAAGGTCGGCTCAGGATGGCCTGAAGATGCGATGCGAAATCGGTAAGTTATTTTTGGACAGCCCCTTAGTAACGAGCCAAACCATCTTTTATTGACACGTATCTGCTCAAGGGGTGCTGCAGATGCAGGAGAATTTGCACAGACTTATTGAGAAGTTACAATTAAGCGCTCAAATTAGCTATATCCCCCATCCTATATCTTCCCCATACCTGAAGATTTCCTGAATGGAGCCGGGAATATTTTGGGAGCATTCCATGTTTGTCCATCCTTTTCTATTATTGTGGAGGCTGTGTGGCTTTTTGAGACTTGTTCTGCGAGAAACCCTGCACAGAACGTTCGTGGCACCTCATAACAGTTTCAGAATTAGTCTCAAAAAGTTACACAGCCGCAGCACGTTGGGACAAACGGGGAATGCTCCCAATATTTTCGTATCTTCAGCAGTTTATGATGACTCGACCGGACCTTCTCCCTCCTGCCGCCTGTCACCCTGGTCCTCCTGCGCGGATAGTTTTCTGCCCCTTGACTTCTCCAGTATAACAATCACCACGGCAGTACAGATTATCATGATCAGTACCACCCAGATATACTGCTCTATGTACGCGCCCAGCAGTGCGGTGACATACATCATGACACCAAGGGAGCCAAAACTCCAGCTCACCCTGTAGCCATCAAGGACTGTGGCAAGGGCCAGGGTCATAAGCACCACAAGGCCTGTATTCTCATAGTTGAGTCTCCCTGAACTCAGCAGCATGTACATGCCTGCAACCGTACCAAATGTCGCACCCCAGTGAACAAACTGAGTCAGGAACATGTCTTTCACAGGAAGACCCCTTTTCTGCTGTCTGGCCCACCCTATGACCATGCCTGTAGCCGCCAGGATGAGAGTCATTGCCCCCCAGTACCGGTAACTGACCATGGGTCTGAAATCAGTGATACCTATTCCGATAACTGACAGTATAAAGGCAGTCAGCAGGGCGCTGAGTTCTATGCCCCGAACATATCTCCCGTTCCGTGCCTGCTGCGGCATGGCATTTTCCTGAGCATCAGATTTCATGGAAGGACCTCCCCTGACATCTTTTCTTCATCTGCCTTCATCTTCATACCGAACATGAAAAGAGAAATCCCGTCAAACAGCAGACTGACACCAATATACAGCCCGAGGAAAATAGGAGAAGTGGCAGGCCATCCAATAAGCATAAGCACAGCGAGGAACAGTGACAGAATGCCATTCAGCAGAAACCAGCCCCAGCCAGGGTTGGGATACCTTGCATGTGCCAGCCCGAATCCAGCATAGGAATCCATAAACAGGTACATGGTAATAAGAAGTGTAACCGCGGCAACCCCTGCCTGCGGGCTCATGAGCATCATAACCCCCACGGTCACAAGGATTATCGGCTTCAGCCACCCGAGAAATGACCGTGTATGGTACTGATAACTGTAATAGCCGAAGAACACGCCACCTGCTGTCATTGTAAGGCCAAGGAACACTGTCATGGTAACAGCCATGACATGAGGCGCCAGGATTCCAAACAGACCAATGGCACCAATAATACCGCCTATTACCAGTATGGACTTTTCAAAGGCCTTGATAAAATCAGGGCCCTGCTTCTGTTCAGTGGTCATGAAACTCCCCCTTTCCTAACCATGCTTCCGTATTTTTTCCCTGAGCTCAGTAAACCACTTGCTCACCTTTTCATCAGTATGACCCAGCAGCCTGTCCAGGTTTTCCGCTGATGTCTTTTCAATTTCTGAAATATATTGTTTGCTCTTTTCCACAGTATCTTCAAGGGCCGTTTTTACAGAATCGCCAAGTTCCTTTGCCTTTTCAGTATCAAAATCACTTACAGCCTCACCAAATTTCCTGACATCCTTTTTGGCCTCTTCAGTCTTGTCAGCCAGCTCCTCCATGGCCTGCTCAAAGGCATTTCTGACTTTTTCTTCAACCCTGTCAAGGTCATTATCAACCTTTGCCAGGGCGTCTTCCAGTGCAGCCTTTGCCTCATCGGCCTTTTGCCTTGCTGCTTTAAGAGTATTTTCAGAACTCTCCTCCACCTTTTCCCTCATTGTCTCGGCCACGCTGTTTAAAAATTTCTGAGCATCATCTCCAGCCTTTGAAACCGTGGAATATACAGTGTCAAGTACTGTTCCTGTCACCTTTTCCACAGACTCACTGGCCTGCCGCAAATCCTTCATGGTCTGCTCAAAATCATTCCTGAGATACTGGGTTATTTCTTCCTGAACCTCTTTACCCTTTTCTATTATTGTCTGCATTTTGTTTCTGACATCTTCATACACTGCCATTTTGCCGTCCTCCTTTACTCTTTATTCGCCAAGGTTGCCATTCACTGTCATCATCCTGCTGACAGTGACAATACCACATCTATGACTCATTGCATTACGTATATAAACTAAATACTTTTGGAACCTTGGGAAGGGGGAGGGAGGAAATTTTTTTGAGGCAGCGACAAAACGGTTCAGTACATCAGCTTGAGCCCCAGAACAAAACTCCTCCCAGGTGCGGTATAGTCACCGGGGATGGTATCAGGCTCTGATGGATAGGCATAATCCTTGTCCGTGATGTTAAATACGGAGAACTCCAGTTCAGCAAAACTGCATGCCTTGAGGATCAGGTTGGTATCAAGCAGAAGATAGGCGTCCATATCATCCCTTGTATCGCCTGTGTTGCGCGGAAGGCTGCTCTGGGCATAGGCATTGAAATTCCAGTGGATAAAATCCGTAATCTGGTAATTTATCTCAAAGGAACCACTGTGAGCAGGAATACTCATGCCTGTATAATCCCGGTCTGCATCCAGATCATTCCATGAATATGCAGCCTTGAGATTAAGACCATTTCCGAAATCATATCTTGCCTGCAGTTCCACCCCATTCACGGTAACATCGTTGATATTGCGATAGACCCTTGGAGAGCCGTTATCAAGACCGATAATATCATCAAGGTCATTGTGAAAGTACACTGCCTCAAAATAAAAACTTCTTGAGACCGCAGCACGCAGTCCTGCCTCAAAGGTATTGATATATTCCGGGTCAAGTGAAGGATTCCCGGAAACTATCATATTATTCTGCAGGTACTGGCTGCCGAAATCAGGGGCGCGAAATGCCCTCCCATACAGGAAACGGAGCTGATAACCCTGAAACAGTTCATAGGACAGCCCTACTCTTGGACTTAATGACGACCCGAAATCCGTATAATAATCATAACGGCCGCTCAAAGTGAACTTCAGCCCATCCATGATCTCCCAGATATCCTGGAGATAGACGGCATAGTTGTTCCTGCTTGCAGACTTGAGCCAGTTGGCCACATCTGAAATGTTATTTATATCAGGGGAAGGCACAG
>WFRQ01000579.1 GCA_015486425.1 Deltaproteobacteria bacterium
AAGACAAGGGCAGGTAATGCCGCACAGCCGGTATTAAAAGGAATGAAGCAGGAGCTTCTGTCAATTGGGTACCCAAACAGGAGTTTGGGCACCAGCACGAAACTTGTCACCACTTATTGAGAAGTTACAACAATTTTTTTCTTGGCACATATCTGCTCAGGGGGCGCTGCAGATGCAAGGCGGAGGGGGCGAAGTCGTACTTCCCGTACTTCGAGCGTCTATTTCAATTGCCAGGCAACGCAGTAGATGCGGTACCCCCTGAGCAGATACGATTCAGGTTCTATAAACCCCGAAAAGCTGCTCTGCTCTTTTTTCTTCTGCCTGTGAGGCACGGACATAGATGGGCTGAGGCCCGGAGGAAGCATCTGTCTTCAGATACCTGCTGCTTATGGCAGCCACTGCCACAGGATCAGGCTGGCGCAGGTGCTCAGGGGCAAAAATTATATGGCGATGGGCAAAAGCGGTATTTATATGCTCAGCACATGTTGATACTGCATCTCCGGTAAACATGATATGGGGAAAGCCCTCTGACACATGCTGCTCCTGGTTTGCGCCAGCAAGCCCTTCCTGCTCTAAACGGTCATGGAGGTCTGACGCAGTGGATATGTGAAACGGAAGCAGGCGTTTCCATCGCGTGCAAGCTTTATCTGCCACATAACACGAGGTATAAAAACGGGAGTTCCTTGCGTCAACCACGGGACAGAGCAATATGCCGGGTACAGGCGCTATCCTGCCTGCAAGGGCATCTATGGTGGGGACGCCTGCAAGGGGAATCCCCAGGCCAAGCGAAAGCCCTCTAACCGTAGCAAGACCTATGCGGATGCCTGTGAAACTCCCTGGACCAAGACTTGCGGCCACACACTGGAGCTCCTCCATTTTTACACCAGCCCTTTCAAGAAGCCAGTTGATGGATGGTATCAGTCTTCGGGAATGGGTCTCCCTGCTTGAAACTGAAACGGCAGCCAGAGGCTTTTCGCCGTGACTCAGAGCAACACCGCCGCAGGGGCCAGAGGTTTCAATGGCCAGAGTGAGCATGAACAGGGGTCAGGGCGTACCTACAGCAGGCAGAAAGCCCAGGACCCTGGCAATATCGTTGTAAAACACCAGCAGCATCAGAGAGCCCAGAATGGCAAAGCCGACCTGCTGTGCAAACTGCATCTGCTTAACCGAAAGAGGATGGCCGATAATGGCCTCTATGGTAAAAAATACCAGGTGCCCACCATCAAGTACTGGTATGGGGAGCAGGTTCAGAATGCCAAGATTTATGCTGAGTATGGCCATGAAGAAGAACAGGTTGAGCATGCCCTGTTCAGCCTGCTGACCTGCCATCTGCGCAATCATTATGGGGCCTCCAAGAGAGGAGACCGGCACCACGTTCTCAAAGATTTTTATAAATCCCTGGAAGGTAAGAACTATCATTTCCCATGTGCGGACAAAGCCCTGCCACAGGGCTGAGAAGGGATTTACCTTTTCTATCACGAGGTTTCCTGATGCAATCACACCAATAACCGGGACCTTTACCTCCTCTCCGAATACATTCTTAATCGCTCTGATTTCAGGGGTGATGGTAAGTGTTATCATACGGCCCTTGCGGTCAATTACAATGGTCACAGGCGCGCCTCCTGCACCTTTGATGGCATGGGATACGGCATCCCATGACTTGACCTCAGTCCCATTTACAGAAAGGATTTTGTCACCGGCCTCTATGCCTGCGGCCTGGGCCGGAGAGTCAGGTTTAACCTGCCCTATTTCCGGAAGTACCACAGGGTTGCCATAGAACATGAGGATTATCACAAACACAACCCAGGCAAAAAGCAGATTAAAGAGCGGGCCTGCAATTACCACTGCTGCCCTGTGCCATACCGGACGGTGGGAAAAGGAAACAGGAATATTTTCAGGGGCTACAGGCTCATCAGGGACTTCTCCAAGCATCTTTACAAATCCGCCAAGAGGAATTGCAGAAATGCAGTAATCAGTCCCGTTCCGAACCTTACCCCACAGCCTGGGGCCAAACCCGATAGAAAATTTTATTACCCTGATGCCAAGCGCTCTTGCCACCAGAAAGTGCCCGAATTCGTGGACAAATATGAGACCGCTGAGAACCAGCAGAAAAGACCAGAGTGTGGTCATATAATAAACTCCAGATAATTTTTCAGCAGCGGGGAAATCTGAATATGATTTTCATGCCGCCTTATTACAGTTTCAGAATCAGTGTCGAAATTTTAATGTTGTACCGTCCATGCAGAGCAGTTATCCCGGTATCCATTGTTATAGGAATCCCAATATAGCTGACAGTAATGGAAATTCCTCTGTACTATTCACGTGGCTCAAGCTAAACGCTGAATATTTACATTCCTTTCCAGAAAGAACCTTTAACTTCCCCAACAGCAACCTCCAGTTGTGTTACATACACTTCTTCATGGAGGCGCGAGTTGATTTCTTCCTGCGAAGCCGTTTCAAAAAACAACTCCAGTGCTTCTTTCAGGTTTGCCCGGGCTTCACCTGTCGTCTCACCTTGGCTAGCGATATCCACTTCAGGACAGAGGGCAACATAGCCATCTTCTTCTTTTTCAATAATGGCAGTAAGCTGTTTGATCATACGTCTATAGCCGAATATTTGCGATATCTGTCTGTAGTTACTGCTGCATCAGGAAAGCCTGGCAATCACACCTTCTGCCTGCACCCTTGCCAGTGCATCGGCACGCATTACATCATCAAGTGTATCTATTTCGCTTACGGGAAACTCCTCAAGCACCCCGCCTACCACCTTTGCTATGGAGGTAAACCCGATGCGTCTGTTAAGAAACGCATCAACAGCTATTTCATTTGCCGCATTAAGGGCTGTTGCTGCCGTTCCGCCCTGCCGTGCTGCCTGAAAAGCATAGCTGAGGCATGGAAATCTGTCCAGCCGCGGCGGTTCAAAGGTAAGCGGCCCTGTGTTGAACAGGTCAAGGGAGGGCAGGTCAAGCTCCATGCGGTCCGGATAAGAGAGGGCGTAGGAGATGGGCACCCGCATGTCCGGAATTCCCATCTGCGCAATCACCGATCCGTCAATAAATTCCACCATGGAATGTACAATGGACTGGGGATGCACCAGTACAGTAATATCATCCACGCTGCAGTCAAAGAGCCACATGGCCTCAATGACCTCAAGACCCTTGTTCATAAGCGTGGCAGAATCAACGGAAATTTTGGCCCCCATGGACCAGTTGGGATGCGCAACCGCCTGTTCAGGTGTGATATCTTCAAGGTCGGCAG
>WFRQ01000580.1 GCA_015486425.1 Deltaproteobacteria bacterium
GCAGAGGGATGAAGTCAGGGTGACTGATCCTGGTAATGCATTTCCTTGCGCCATGGTGTTTTGCCAGCAGGCTTGCCAGTATGTTGGTTGTGTCGCCGTTTGTCACTGCCACAAGGAGGTCTGCATCGTCAATGCCCTCCTGAATCAGGTCACGGGCCTCAAGACCATCCACATTGAGAACCACGGCATTCTCAAGCTCTTCAGCAAGATATTCGCACTTGTTACTGTTTTTTTCAACTACATAAACATCAATATTTTGC
The DNA here is from genome assembly GCA_015486425.1 of Deltaproteobacteria bacterium. Classification (GTDB taxonomy): domain Bacteria; phylum Desulfobacterota; class Dissulfuribacteria; order Dissulfuribacterales; family QOAL01; genus S144-17. The sequence goes on from WFRQ01000580.1 coordinate 261, forward strand.
TGCTCAAGCTCCTTTGCCACGTTAAGACCAACGCGGCCTCCGCCTATGATGAATACCTTCTGAAGCGGCTGCTGCTGCAGGCCCAGGGTCTCCTCAGTGGCCCTGATGTCATTTTTTCTTACAACAATATAAATTTTATCTTCAGCCCTGATAATATCATCCCCCCTGGGGATGAGAGTTTCGCCCTCCCTTACAATTGCCACAATTACAAAATCATGCTTGCCCCTGGCTGATTTAAGGTCAGCAAGGGCACGGCCGTTCACAGGGTTGTGCCTGTCAATATGGTAGCCTATGAGCATTACCTCTCCCCGAGCAAATTCAACAATTTCAAAGGAGTGGGTAAAGGCGCTTATCCTGAGGATCTCCTCTGCCATGACCTTGTCAGGATTGATGAGCAGGTCAATGCCCAGGGCATCACCGTTAAAGGGCGAGTCTGCGTTCAGGTAATCCTCGCTGCGTACCCTGGCTATAAGGCTTCCAGCCCCGAACTGTTTGGCCATGATGCAGGCAATCAGGTTTACTTCGTCAATATCAGTAACTGCAATAAAGAGGTCAGCTTTTGATACCCCTGCCTCTCTGAGCACAGAGTTTGCCCCTCCATTGCCTGTTATGGTGAGAATGTTGAGATCACGCTCTACGCGCCGCAGCTTGTCCTGGTCCCTGTCAATCAGGACCACATCGTGGTCTTCATGTGAGAGTTGCTGGCAGAGGTGCCTTCCAACCTCTCCAGCTCCTATTACAATTATTCGCATGGCATCTGTAGTTTTAAGTTATGATTTCATGGCAGCGCAGGCCTGCAGCAGGCTGATTTGCTGTGGTCATGTTAAACCTTCATGTGTATGAAATTCTGGAAGTTATCTGCATGGAGTGATTTGTGCATGTGGCAAACAGGACTGTGTGGATTTGTTATGTGATGGAGAGTTTAGCAGGAAGATAATGGCTGGTCAAAGAAAAGAAATGGAGGCGGCGCCCGGACTCGAACCGGGGAATAACGGTTTTGCAGACCGTCGCCTTAGCCACTTGGCTACGCCGCCCCTGAAAGCCAGAGAATCATTAACACACGCAAAACTGTTTGACAAGTAGGAAGATTGCCTATGTTTTTTGAAACTCTCAACTCAGATCACAGTTTTTCAGCTACCTCCATGAACTGCTGTGGGTCAATCCTTGTGCCAAGCAGGCTTACACCCCAGTGAAGGTGAGGGCCTGTGACCCTGCCCGTTGACCCTGCAAGACCTATGACCTGGCCTTTTTTTACCTTGTCACCGGTTTTGACCTTGAATTTCGAGAAGTGGGCATACAGTGTGTAAAGCCCGGCTCCATGGTCAATCACAACTGTCTTGCCGCTGAGGTAACAGTCTCTTGCCAGCACAACCACGCCGTTGTTGGGCGCTACAATAGGGGTTCCGTCCTTTGCCCTCAGGTCAACTCCTGAGTGTGGGCTTCGCGGCTGTCCGTTAAAGAACCGTCTTAAGCCAAAGGGGCTCAGAACCTTGGAGTTTACAGGCCAGATAAATGATCCCTGCCAATAACGTTCTTTTGAAATGCGGCTGCATGCCCCACGCACCGCCTTCTGATCGTCAAGTACACGTTTGAGTATGTCAGGCGGAAAGTTCACCATCTTTCTGGAGACCTTCAGGTGCTCTTCAGGATATTTTTTCCTGATAATGGGTAATACGGAAGCATATATCTCCTGCTGATCCGCCTGTTTCCATTTAACGGTAAGGTTGTGCCTGCCTGGAGATGTCTTGAGCCCGGCGCCAATAATTGCAAACCAGTTATCTCCTTTCTGCCTGAATACAGGAAAATTTTTCTTGAGATACCGGATGGCTGTGACCGTGGCCCCCTGAGGCACAGATATCCTCACAAGGCTGACACCTCCTGGTGGTATGGATGTCGGCTCCGGCTTAACCGTAATTGCAGATTCGGCTGGCAGGGCCGCTGCGTTGGATAGAGAAATGGCGGACAGAAGAAAATTAAAACATAGAAGTATGGCAAGGAACGCCAGAAATGCATTGGGCAAGTATGATGTGGTGGCAGAAAATGTATTTTTCATATAGCACTCTAACTCAGGTTTTTTTCCGGCCCGTGCAGGTTTTATCAGTCTGCGGGCCATGATTATTTTGCGCTGGCTTATTTACCAGTCTCAAGCACCTCACAGCGGATATTTCCACTTCGGGGCCTGATGCGAAGTTTATCCCCCTTTTGTACCTCGTCGGCATCCCTGATTATTCTATTATCTTTTTCAGCAATTACCAGGCTGTATCCTCTTGAAAGCACTGAAAGCGGGCTTACTGTCTCAAGACGTGCTACAGTACGTTCCATGGCTGCCCTGTCTGTGGAAAGAAGGGTGTTCATGGCTGTTTTAAGCCTTGTCTCAAGGACATTTACCACTGAGTTCA
>WFRQ01000581.1 GCA_015486425.1 Deltaproteobacteria bacterium
CCTGCAGGGTCGCCTTGAGTTCTGCTGCGCTCACCCTGCCCCCGGCCCATGAAAACATCTTGCTTTCCTTCATGGCCGAAAGGCGTTTGAGCGTGCGCTCCACAGCAGTTTCAAGCCCTTGTGCCTGCAGGACAGCGTCTGAAAACACAGGGAATTCGGCAGGAGAGATCTCCTGCACAAGTCCTGGCAACGTTTCAGGCCCAGGCCCCGGTACCCTGGAGCGCAGTATCAGCCCGGTTACTGCCAATAACAGCAGTACAGCAATGGTCACAGCCCTCGGGTCAAAGAACCTGCGCACAAGGTTTTTCAATTTGACAAATGACAGGTTAAGTGCCTAAAGTCCGGTTGCAGCAACCTGCTTCTTCACAGCCTGAACAGAGGTCTCCAGGGCATTCTTTTCGTCTTCAGTAAGCTCAAATTCCACTATACGCTCCACGCCTGCCTCTCCAAGCACCACCGGCACGCCCAGGAATACGCCACTGATACCAAACTCGCCCTGAAGATACGCGGCACACGGAAGTACCCTTTTCTGATTTTTAAGGATGGACTCTGCCATCTCCACTGCGGCAAGGCCAGGTGTTGAAAAGGCGCTGCCGGTTTTCAGGTGCTGGACTATTTCAGCGCCGCCGTTCTGGGTTCGGCTCACGATTTCATCAAGCTTCTGCCTTGAAAGCAGGTCTTCCACCGGCACGCCGCTTACACTGGCAAGCCTGGTAAGCGGCAGCATATTGTCACCATGAATGCCCATGACCATAGCAGTAATATCAGATGGAGCAACACCCAGCTCCCAGGCCAGAAAGGTGCGGTAACGGGCCGAATCAAGCACGCCTGCCATTCCCACTACTCTCTCGCGTGGAAACCCTGATACCTTGAATGCCGTATAAACCATTGCATCTATCGGGTTGGTAACCACCACTATGCAGGCATCAGGAGAGTGCCTGACAGCCTCTTCCGTTACGGAACGTACAATCTGGACATTCTTTTCAAGCAGGTCATCCCTGCTCATGCCTGGTTTCCGGGCAAGCCCTGCTGTAATTATGATTACATCTGAATCCGCCGTATCAGCATAGTCATTGGAGCCTGTAACAGTACCGGTAAAACCGCACAGCGGGGCGCACTGTGCCAGATCAAGGGCCTTTCCCTGGGGAACCCCTTCCACAACATCAAGCAGCACTATGGTATCAGCAACATTGCGGCTTACCGCCCACTGAGCCGCTGAAGTGCCAACTGCGCCTGAACCGATTACAGTAAGTTTTTTCCCTGTTTTACTCATAATATTTTTTACCCGCATATTCCATTTGTAAAATTGATGAACGGGTTCCTCCTGTCAATGATTTGCGTACCCGGAGTCCCTGTAGTATTTCAGGGCTTCCGGCATGAATTTTATTATCTGCTCAATTCTTGTCCGGTCAGAGGGATGGGTGCTCAGCAGCTCAGGCGGCGAGCCTCCCTTTTTGTAATTCATCATGCGTTTCCAGAAATCAATGGCCTCCCTGGGATCATACCCTGCCATTGCCATGAAGATGAGGCCCAGATGGTCCGCCTCTGTCTCCTGCAGCCTGCTGTAAGGCAAGAGTACCCCGAGGTTTGCACCAAGTCCGTACAGGTCCCTGAAAACCGCATTGGTTGCGGTGCCGCTGCTTCCAAAGGCCGTTGACAGCGCAGAGCCCCCGAGCTGCAGCGCAAGCTGCTGACTCACCCGCTCGTTTGCGTGCCGGGCCACGGCGTGGGCAATTTCATGCCCCATCACCACGGCAAGCCCTGTCTCGTTTCGGGCAACCGGCAGCAGACCTGTATAAACTACCACCTTGCCTCCGGGCATGCACCAGGCATTTACCTCTTTGCCCTCAACCAGGTTGAACTCCCACTTGTAATCCGCTATCAGATCCAGTTGACCGTGCGCTGCAAGATACTTTTCTACTGCCCTGGCTATCCTCCAGCCCACTCGCCGCACCATATCAACTGCCCTCTGGTCATGACTCAGGGGATGTGTTGCAAGAAACTGGCGGTACTCCTGGAAGCTCATGGCATCGAGCTGGCTCTCAGGCATCAACAGAAGCTGACTCCTTCCAGTTACCGGCACAGTGGCACAGGCTGAAAGGAGCATCAGCACAGCAACAACAGTCAGAAAGATGCCATGGATTTTCATTGCTGATGAATACATGAATTTGTCTTTGTAATGCCCGCGCAATGCCTGTATCTAAGGGGCTGTCCAAAAATAACTTGGCGATTTAGGACCTTACCATGCAGGATGCGCACCGCACACCTTCGATATTCTTCGTATGCTCCGGTGTTGCCGGCCCATAGACTTCAGATTGGGCGCCAACCCTGAAAACTGTTACCGGAATCGCTCTTTCTTGCTTTTCTATCATTTCGGAGGAACGATGTTCCATAGGAA